>CAMOUF010000274.1 GCA_946626395.1 uncultured Clostridia bacterium | reverse complement strand
AGGCGGAGATTGTTTGTTTATTCCAATGATGTTTTTTGCCAGATGCGGGTCCAGGGGGATCATCCCCCTGGCGCAGGTCTGGGCGCGCGCAGCGCCCAGCGTTCCCTTTGCTTTACTAAAAAATTTCACCCTTAAGAACAAACCTGTTATCGGTATAAATGGGTGAATACCTTCAGCGTTTTTTCGGGTCAGGAAACAATTCTCAGCGGAAATAATCCCCGTGTACGCCGCCGGTTTTGCTGATGAGGCGGATATCGGCGATGACCATGTCCCGCTGAACGGCCTTGCACATATCATACACCGTGAGGGCGGCGCAGGAAACGGCGGTAAGCGCCTCCATTTCCACGCCGGTTTTGCCGTCGCATTTTGCGGTGGCCTCGATCTCCACGCTCAAACGTTCCTCGTCCAAATACAGCTTTAAATCAATGCCGTTCAGGGGCACGGGATGGCACATGGGAATCCAGTCCGGGGTATGCTTGGCGGCCATGATCCCCGCGATCTGGGCCACGGTGAGCACGTCCCCCTTTTTTACGCCCCCGGAACGGATGAGGGCAAAGGTGCCTTCATTCACCAGCACCCGGCCCGCCGCCGTGGCGGTGCGGTGGGTGGGTGTTTTTTCGCCTACGTCCACCATCCGGGCCCGGCCCTGGTCGTTAAAATGGGTAAAATCCTCGGCAGGCATGGTCTTTATCTCCTTCAGAATAAAATCCGCCAGCGCCTCGGTGTCCTCAAAGGAAAACCGGGGCACGGGAAAAGCCGTCTCTTCGTCGTCCGTCACCACGGCCAAAAACCGCTCCGGCGGGGCGGTGAACCCCTTACCGGCTGCCTTCCGGCACAGGCCGATCTGGGGAATGGGCTCCTGCTTAAAGCCCTCCACCAGGATCACATCCGCTTCCGTGATCTGGTCCACACACTTTTTCAGGGTCTGCCCCCGCTGCCGGATCACGGCGGTTTTGTCCGGCGACGTGATCACCACCGTTTGGGCTCCGGCCCGAGCGTGGCGGTAGGTGTCCTTGCCGGGAATGTCGATGTCAAAGCTATGGCCGTCGTGCTTGATCACCGCTGTCCGGACGCCGCGACGGCTCAGTTCCTCGATCAGCTTTTCCAGCACCGTGGTCTTTCCCGTGCCGGAATAGGCGGCGAACCCAATCACCGGTATTCCCATGGCTCACCCTCCTATCTGGTTCATGGTTCGGGCGGCGTGGCTGCGGCTTTCGGCGCTCAGGGCGTCGTGGCACCGGGGCTTTCCTTCAATGGCCTGCCGCATCTTTTCCCGCATTCCTTCTTCATCCAATCCTTTGATGGAAATTTCCTCCGCCGAATGCAGGCAGGGCTTTAATTTCCCGTCGGCGGTGAGGCGGATGCGGTTGCAGGAGGCGCAGAAATGCTGGCTCACCGGGCTGATCAGGCCCACACAGCCCAGGGCCCCCGGCAGACGGTACAGCCGGGCCACCCCGTCCTCTGCCTGGGGCACGGCTTCCGGCAGGGCGCCCAGCACCCGGGACACGGGAATGTAACTTTGGGGGCCGAATTCCCGATTGCCCGCCATGGGCATGAGCTCAATGAACCGGACGTCCACCGGCCACCGCCGGGTCAGGTTTGCCAAAGCGGGAATCTCATCATCGTTGAAGCCGCCGATGAGCACCGCGTTGATTTTCACCCGGTCAAAGCCCGCCCGAAGGGCCGCCTCGATCCCGGCAAGGGCCTGGCTCAATTCCCCCCGGCGTGTCATGTAGGCGTATTTTTCCGGGTTCAAGGTGTCCAGGCTGATATTGACCCGGCTGACTCCCGCTTCCCGCAGGGGCGCGGCCAGCTCCGGCAGCCGGAGGCCGTTGGTGGTGACGCCCGTTTCCAAAATGCCCGGGGTGGCTGCCACGCCCCGGCAGATGGAGAGGATGTTGGGCTTGGTCAGGGGTTCGCCGCCGGTGACGCGCACCTTGGTGATGCCCAGCGCCGCCGCCGCCCCCACGGCCCGGAGCATCTCTTCTTCCGATAAAAGCTGGTCGTGGCGCAGCTTGCACACGCCCTCCTCCGGCATGCAGTAGCGGCAGCGCAGGTCGCACAGCTCAGTGACGGACAGGCGCAGGTAGGTAATGGAGCGGCCAAAAGAATCCTTCATGATCAGTACCTTCCAAAGGTGCAGTTGGGGAAATGGCAGGCCGGGCACAGCTGGCACAGGCCCCCGTCCCCCAGGCGGATCAGGTCTTCCCGGGTGAATTTCACCCCGGAAAACACCTGGGGCAGCAGCACGTCAAAAATGGTGGTGGGCAGGGAAATGGCCGCCCCGGGCACGCCCATCACGGCCACGTCCCCCAGGTAGGCCATCAGGGTCATGTTGCCGGGCTGGCTGGGCACCCCATGGCTGACCACGCCGCAGCCCAGGCTTCGGATGGCGGCGGGGGTCAGGTCGTCCGGGTCCACGGACATGCCCCCGGAGAAGATCAGGAAATCCGCGCCTTGGGCAAGGAACTCCCGGGCGGCGGACACCAGCATGTCCAAATCATCGTCGCAAATCTTCGCGCCCAACACTTCCCCGGGATAGGCCGCCAGCTTTTTCCGGGCCACGGCCTCGAACTTATCCTTGATCCTGCCGTGGTAGATTTCGGAGCCGGTGATAATGACGCCCGTTTTCAGGGGTCGGTAAGGCAGTACATCCAGCAGCTTTGTTTCTTTGCAAAGGTTTTCCGCCCGGATGATCTGCTCTTCCTTCGTAACCAGGGGCACGATGCGCATGGAGGCCAGCCGCATCCCGGGCTTCACCGGGTAATGATCCGGCAGGGTGGAAATGGTGATGTCCCCGATGCTGTTGATTTCACGGAGCAGTCTTGTGTCCACCCGGAACATGCCTTCGCTGTCGGAAAGCAAAAGCACCTTGCCCTCGGCGGGCTCGGTGTAATGGGCGCCCTGGACCGGGGCCATGGCGGCCATGCGGCGGGCAGCGTCCTCCTCGTGGATTTCCCCGGCGTTTTCCTCCCACACGAACACCGTGCGCTTACCAATATCCAGCATATGGGGAATGTCCGCTTCCGTGATCACGTGGCCCCGCTTGAAGGCCGCGCCCTTGAAGCCGTCCCGCATTTCGGTCAGGTCATGGCACAGCGTCATGCCCACCGCGTCCTGTACGTTTACCTTCTTCATTTTCAATGGTACCTCATTCCTTATGTAAATACTGATCAATTCAATTCATTTATATATCTATACATTTATAGGGAAAAACAGGTAGGGGCGGATATCATCCGCCCGCCCGGGAAAATCATTTCTTGTACTTGGTTTTCCAATATTCGTGGTGCTAGCTTTTACGGGCGGATGATATCCGCCCCTACATTTTGTCTTGTCTCTATTTTGTGTTTATATGCAAGATACTGAATTGATCAGCGCTTACTTAGAAGTTACGAGTTAGGAGTGAGGAATTCATTGTCTGCGCTTTGCGCGCAATTTTCAACTCCTTACTCCTCATTCCTCACTCCTCACTAAATTCTGCATCCTTCCAGCTCCGTCCCCGCCTCCACCGGCCCGCTGCCGGCGGGGATGAGGACGAAGGCGTCGCAGCCGATCAGGGAGGACAATACCACGTTGCCCTGGTCGCTGGAGGCGTCAAAGCGCACTGTGCCAGCGCTCAAATCCAGCCTTCCCCGCAGGAAACGGGTGGCGGGGCTTTTCTTTTTGAAGCCCCGAACCAGCGTTGCCCGGATGGGCTTTGGCAGCGGATCGCCAAGGCCCCGCAGCCTGCGAAGGGCGGGCAGGGCGCAGGCGCAGAAATTGGTCAGCGACGAGGCCGGATTGCCGGACAGGCCCAGGATCAGCTTGCCCCGGGCCACCCCATAGGCGCAGGCCATGCCGGGCTTCATGTCTACCCCCCGCAGCAGGATCTCCGCCCCGGAGCGCTCCATGGCCTCCGGCGTCACGTCCCAGTCCCCCACGGACACGCCGCCCGTCAAAATCACTGCGTCGCAATTTTCAATTCCCCGATCAATCAAGGCGCTGATCTGCCCTGCGTCGTCCCCGGCCAGGCCCAGGTATTTTACCTGGCAGCCCTCCCGGGTCAGCAGCGCGGTGAAGGTGGCCCGGTTGGCGTTGCGGATTTTTCCTTCAGGCTGGGGCATGTCCGCCTCCACCACCTCGCTGCCGGTGGAAATCAGACCGATCACCGGCTGACGGAATCCCTTCACCATCGAGATCCCCTGGGCCGCCAGGGTGCCCGCCAATCCTCCGTCGATCACCGTGCCCCGGGGGGCCAGCAAGGTTCCGGCAGCCACGTCCTCGCCCTTTTTCACGATGTTGTCCCCGGGCCGCAGGGGCGAAAACAATGTCACTCTTTCATCGGTAAATTCCGTGCGCTCAAAGTTGATCACGCAGTCGGCCCCCGCAGGGATTTTCGCCCCGGTCATCAGGTGGGCCGCCGTGCCCGACGTGACAGGCAAAGCCGCCACGCTGCCAGCCGCCACGGTTTCCGTCAGGCGGAAGGTCACGGGGGTTTCCCGGCTGGCATGTTCCGTGTCCTTGGCCCGGAAGGCGTAGCCGTCGTAGGCCGAGCGGTCAAAGGGCGGCACGTCCTCCGCCGCCCGCAGGTCAAAGGCGATCACCCGCCCGGCGCATTTTTCCAGGGGTGTTTCTTCCGTGTCCACAGGCCGGGCCAGATCCAGCAGTAAATCCCGGGCCTGGGTCCATAAAGCGTTGTTCAGCATGGTATCAGCCTTTCAATTGCAGTATTCCGTCCACCGGCAGGTGCACGGTGATTTCCTCCGCCCGCAGCTGCTTCCACACCGGCTTTTCCATTTCCCAGCCGATGGGCACGGCGTTTTCCGGCGCGGTCAGGGGCCGCAGCATCACGGTAAAGGAGAAAGGATTTTCGATCACCTCCGCCACCCGGCACCGGAAGGTGTTTTCTCCCTCCCCGGGCCGCACCGCGTGCATGCGGATGCCCAGGGCGTCGGTATCGGGGCGAAGGGGCAAGGTCAGGGTGACGCCCCAGTCCAGGGCCAGGGCGTGGGAAGCGTCGATCCTGCGGATGGAGGACACGTTCTTGCAGCCCGTCAGCACGCAGCCCGCCCGGGTGCCGGGGTCGGAAAACACTTCGTCCCGGGGGCCGATGCGCTCCACCTGTCCTTCCCGCAGGATGGCCACCTTGTCCGCCATGCGGTACACCTCGTCCCGGTCATGGGACACCAGCAGCACTGTTTTCCCAAACCGCCGGATCACCTGCCTGGTTTCCTGCTCCATGCGGAAGCGAAGGTGGCTGTCCAGGGCGGAGAAGGGCTCGTCCAGCATCAGGATTTTCGGGTCGCTTACCAGAATGCGGGCCAGGGCCGCCCGCTGCTGCTGGCCGCCGGACAGCTGAGAAGGCAGCCGGTCCTTCAGTTCCAGAATGCCCAGGGCCCGCATGGCTTCCTCCGCCGCCCGCTCCTTTTCTTTTCCCCGCAGGCTTCTTTGGGCCCCGCAGGCCACGTTCTTTCCCACGGTCATCTGGGGAAACAGGGCGTAATGCTGAAACATGAGCCCCACCCTGCGCTGCTGGGGCGGCAGATTGATACGTTTTTCAGAATCAAACAGCGTCACTCCGTCCAGGAGGATGCGGCCCCGGTCGGGCCGCTCGATGCCCGCGATGCAGCGCAGCGTCATGCTCTTTCCGCAGCCGGAGGCCCCCAGCAGGGCCAGGGTCTCATTCTCCGCCTCAAAGGCCACCCGCAGGCAAAAACCCTTGAATTTCTTTTCAATGTCCACCTTGAGCGCCACGCCCTCACCGCCTCCTTTCCCGCTTTTCCAGCAGGTTCACCGCCAGCAGCACGGCAAAGGAAATGGCCACGTTCACCAGCACCCAGCGCAGGGCCAGGCCGTCGTCATTGGTGCGCCAGAGCTGATAGACGGTGGTGGAAATGGTGGCGGTGCGGCCGGGAGTGTATCCGGCGATCATGCTGGTGGCCCCGTATTCCCCCAGGGCCCGGGCGAAGGACAGCACCGTGCCCGCCAAAATGCCGGGCCGGCAGGCGGGCATACGCACCCGCCAGAAAATATAGGTATTGCTCAGGCCCAGGGTTTTCCCCGCGTCGGCCAGGGTTTCGTCAAAGCTCTCAAAGGCCCCCCGGCAGGTGCGGTACATCAGCGGAAAAATCACCACCGCCGTGGCGAAGATGGCGGACCACCAGGTCATAGTCAGCCGCAGGCCGAAGCGCTCCAGGAAAAACGCCCCCAGGGGCCTGCGGGGCCCCAGCATCCGCAGCAGCAGAAACCCCACCACCGTGGGCGGCAGCACCAGCGGCAGGGTGAGGATCACGTCCAGCACGCCTTTTAACCACCGGGGCCCTTTGGCGATATAATAAGCCGCCAGGATGCCCAGAAAAAAGATGACAGCCGTGCTGATGCCCGCGATGCGCAGGGAATTCCAAAGGGGATACAGATCCATGCGGCCTATCCTTTCATCAAGCTTGTCCATGCTCCGGCGGGGCGGATGGCTCCCCGCCGGAAAAGAGATTATTCGTGCATGGGGGAGAAGCCCACCGCCTCAAACACCTGGTCGGCGGCTTCGGAGGTGAGGAAGGCGAGGAAATCCCGGGCCAGCTCCTCGTGTTTGGTCACGTTCAGCACGGCGGCGGGATAGATCACCTGGCCGCACATGTCGGCGGTGGCGGTGTCCACCACGGTCAGCTTGGCGGAGAAGGCGTCGGTGGCGTAGATGATGCCGCAATCCACCGCGGCTTCGGATACCTGGGTGGTCACTTCCTTTACGTTGCTGCCTAAGGTCAGCACGCCAGCCTGAGCCAGGGCAGCTTCATCCAGGCCGAAGAAGGCGAAAATCTTCTGGGTGTACTGGCCTACAGGCACGTCGCTGTTGCCCATGGCCAGCAGCACGCTGCCGTCCTTTAAGGCCTGGGCCAGTTCCTCATAGCTTTTGATGCCCTTGGGGTTGCCTTCCGGCACGGCCAGGGCCACCTTGTTTTCCAGCAGGTTGATCCGGGTGCCCTGGAGCACGAAGTCCAGCCCGGCAGGGTTGGCCTCGGCGGAAGCGGCGCTGTCCAGCTGGTTCATCTGCTTGGGGGCGGCGGAAATGAACACGTCGCATTCCGCGCCGCTTTCGATCTGGGTTTTCAGGGTGCCGGAGGAATCGAAGTTATAGATGATGGTCACATCGGGGTGATCGGCTTCATAGACAGCTTTCAGCTCTGTCAGGGTTTCGGTCATGGATGCGGCGGCGAACACGATCAGCTCCGTGGGCTGAGCGCTTCCTTCCGCCAGGGCGCCGCCCAGGCCCAGCAGCAGGGCGCAGGCAAGGCAAAGAACGCGGGACATACGTTTGCTCATTTTTGTTTCCTCCTTTAATTTTGTTCCGTCTTCGTGAGAACGGAGGAAACACAAACAAGCCGCCATCCCGCCGCGTGCTCCGCCGTCTCCTTTCCAAAAGGGAGGCCGCGCCGTTTCCAGCTTCGACCCTATGCGGAGATTCCCCAAGCAAAAAGCCCGCGCGCCTGAAAAAGACACACGGGCAAAAAGGCTTTTCTTGCAAAAGCCCCTGTCGCGTCTCCTTTTCAAAACACGGAAGGCAAGGCCGTTTCCGGCGCCGCCCTGAGCCGGGAATCTCCGGCGCGGCCCAGGCTCCATAGCGATGCCTTAGGAGCAAGGGCTCGAAGACAGATTTATTATGTCACGTTCCGCGGCTTCTTGTCAATGGTTCATACGGGAGAATTGGATACAGGGAAACAACGAGGAGTTATAACAGTTAGGAGTTAGGATTGAGGAGTTAGGATTGAGGAGTTGAAAATTGCGAGATAAATACATATTCGTACTTGGAACGTACGGTTTAGAATTCGGGTTCGATCCAAGCCGCAAAGGAACCACGATTGAACAGATGCGTCTGTTGTTAAAAACCGGGCTTTTTCGTAAGCGATTGTCCTGCTTTTCCTGAACTTCCTATTCCATGTTCAGAAGAAATGTGCTATAATAGCCGGGAAAAAATCCAAAGGAGGATACGCATGAAAAAGATTCTGTCTGTTGTACTGGCGCT
>CAMOUF010000273.1 GCA_946626395.1 uncultured Clostridia bacterium | reverse complement strand
TCTGGACCGACGTGCTGTGGGGGGACATTGACATTATGTTCATTGACATGCCCCCGGGAACCGGCGACGTGCCCCTGACCGTGTTCCAGTCCGTGCCGGTGAACGGCGCGGTGGTGGTGACCACCCCCCAGGAGCTGGTGGGCATGATCGTGGAAAAGGCCCTGAACATGGCCGATATGATGCAGATTCCCGTGAAGGGCCTGGTGGAAAACATGAGCTATGCCGTGTGCCCCGACTGCGGCAAGCATGTGCCCGTGTTCGGCGAAAGCCACGCCGAGGAAACCGCCCAGCGCTTCGGCATCCCGGTGCTGGGCAAGCTGCCCATCAACGGCAAGCTCGCCGCCGCCTGCGATCAGGGCCTCATCGAGCTCTTCGAGGGCGACTGGCTCAACAGCGCGCTGGTGGAGATTATGAAGTAAAAGGGACGGACGGGGGAGAATGCTGGGGGGGAACCATTCTTTGGAATTGCTACGCATGGCCTGCGCTACGCTTGCCCATGCTCCTTTCACCATGCTATTTGTGTGTTAGCGCGCCAGGCGTCCCTGCGGGCCGTCTGGCTACAAAAGCGGTTTCCCCCAGACCCCTTTCCGAGAAAGGCAATTTGGGTAGGCAAAGCATCGAAAAATAAATGCTTGATTCCCCATGTCGCACAAAATGGAGGAGCATTGCGGGAGAATCATTGCTTGTTTTCCCCTGCTGCAAAAAAAGGAGCTTCCCGGGATGGGAGGCTCCTTCTTTATGTCAGCGATGATCAATGCGGAAAGTGTGAATATTGATACAGTTATCGGCAAGATGACTTGTAGGGGCGGATATCATCCGCCCGCCGGGAAAATCATTTTGTGTGCTGGTTTTTCCAACATTCGTAGCGCCAGCTTTTACGGGCGGATGATATCCGCCCCTACCCTTTATCCATTTCTTGCAATGTATTTTTATGAGCTATTTTGAACTGGTCATTCTGTATATAAACGTTCAGCGCAAAAGGCGGAGAGTGAAGAGCGCAGAGAATATTCCCATACACGAGAACTGAATTCATACTTGGGATGACAAAAACATCTGAACTCTGAACTCTCCACTCTGCACGCTCATCCCCCCTATTGCCTATCCACTTATATCTTTATCACCCCTGGTGCAGCGGCAATTCCACAATGAACGTCGCCCCCCGGCCCTCCTCGCTTTCCACGCTGATGGCCCCGCCATGGAGCAGCACCAGCTGATGCACGATGCTCAGGCCCAGGCCCGTGCCGCCCTTTTCCCGGCTGCGGGCCTTATCCACCCGATAAAACCGGTCGAAGATATGGGGCAGGTTTTCCTTGGGAATGCCGGGGCCGTTGTCCGCCACGGTGAAAATGGCGTTGCGGCCCTGGCGCTGGAGCGTTACCTTGATCACGCCGCTGGCCTGGGTATACTTGACGGCGTTTTCCATCAGGTTGTAAATCACTTGGTTCAGCTTGGATTTGTCGGCATAGATTTCGCAGGGGTCGCCCAGCTGCATCACGATCTTCTGGCCCTTCTGGTTGGCGATGGGGGTCAGGCGGTGGGCGTTTTCCTTGATCAATTGGGCGATGGACAGGTTTTCCCTTGTCAGCTTCACATTCTGGGAATCCATTTGCACCAGCGTCAGCAGGTCGCTGACGATGGCGGACAGGCGGTCGATTTCATTATTGATGTCCGTCATGAATTCGGTGCGCAGGTTCTTGTCCATATCGGGCTGATAGATCAGGGATTCGATCATGATTTTCATGGTGGCCAGGGGGGTTTTCAGCTCATGGCTGGCGTTGGACACGAACTGGTTTCTGGACTGGTCCAGGGTTTCCAGCTTTTCGCTCATGGAGTTGAACGCCCGGGCCAGCTGCTTCATTTCCCCGGAGCCCCGCACCTTCACCCGGGCGGAAAAATCACCCTTGGACATTTTCTGGATGCCTCGGTTCAATCCCGCGATGGGGCGGGTGATGATCCGGGAAAACACCCAGGAGCAGCTCAGCGCGGCCACGGCGATGGCGGCGAAAATCAGGATCATCTGGTCCTGCAATTGATACAGGTTCTGCATGATCTCCTGCACCGGGCTGACCAGCAGCAGCACGCCGATCAAGTCCGACGCGCTGACCACGCCCGCGGTGCAGTAGCCCACCCAGGAGCCGGTGGAGCGCCGGGCGAACAAAAGATGGGAGGTATCCAGCGCGGTGCCGGTTTCCAATTCATGCACCCCGTAATCCACGTTCTGGCCCTTCACCAGGATGCTCACGATTTCGGGATACTGGAGGCGGGTGCCCTGGATTTCCCCATAGGAATCCATCTGCACCTTGCCGTTTTCATCCAGCAGCAGCACCCGGCCCCCCAGTTCGCCGCCCGCGGCGATGAGCTGGCTTTGAAGCGCCGGAGCGTCGCTTCTGTCCAGGGTGGGGGCGATGCGCACGGCCAGGCTTTCCAGGCTGGCCCGGTCGGAACGGATGCGCTGCTCAAATAAAGAATCGCCCACCATGCTGCCGATCCAGCTGGCCATCACATAAAAGCTCAGGCCCACGATCAGCAGAAAGGCGAGCAAAATCTGCCAGCGGATGCTGGCGAAGGGATTTTTAATCCTTATCGGTGAAATAGTAGCCCACTCCCCACTTGGTGAAGATGAACTCCGGCTGAGCGGTGTTCCGCTCGATCTTTTCCCGCAGGCGGCGGATATGCACGTCCACGGTGCGGGCGTCGCCCATATAATCGTACTTCCACACGGTTTCCAGCATGGTTTCCCGGCTGAACACCTTGCCCCGGTTGGTGATGAACAGCTGCAGCAGGTCAAATTCCTTGGCCGTCAGCCGCACTTCCTTGCCCCCCAGGGTGACGGAGCGGTTCACGATGTTCACTTCCATATCGTGGACGCGGATGATCTTCTTTTCCTCGCTGGCGGCGGGCTGGGCCGCCCGGCGTAGCACCGTCTTGATCCGGGCCTTGACCTCCAGGATATTGAAGGGCTTGGTCATATAGTCGTCCGCGCCGTATTCCAGGCCCAGAATTTTATCCATGTCCTCGCCCTTGGCGGTGAGCATCAGAATGGGCACGTTGCTGGTTTCCCGGATGCGCTGGCACACCTGGATGCCGTCCAGCTTGGGCAGCATCACGTCCAGCAGCACCAGGTCCACCGGCTCGTCCCGGAACACCTGCAGCGCCTCTTCCCCATCCGCCGCGGTGAGAATCTCATATCCTTCCTGTTCCAGCGTAAACCGAAGGCCCTTGATAATGAGGGGCTCATCGTCTACCAACAGAATTCGCTTTGCCACGTTGCTTCATCCTTCCTTGTCGATAGCAGACAAAAATAGATAGGTTTCTGCCTTCTTCTATTGTACACGAAATTGACACTAAAAATCAAGTGTTTCGCAATATTTTCTACATAATTTTGTCGGAAAATTTCATGTTTTTGAGAATTCTGTTAAAAAAGCGGAAAGGAAAAGAACGGGGCAGGTGCGTTTCGGGCGGGGTCACTCCACCTCCAGGGCCTTTTTGAACTGGGTTTCATACAATTCCGTATACACGCCCCCGGCCTTGACCAGCTGGGCGTGCTGGCCCCGTTCCACGATGCGGCCGTCCTTGACCACCAAAATCTCATCGGCGGCCAGGATGGTGGACAGGCGATGGGCGATCAGGATACTGGTGCGGGTTTGGATGATGGGCTCGATGGCCTCCTGGATCTTGGCTTCGGAAATGGAATCCAGGGCGGAGGTGGCCTCGTCGAAGATGAGCAGGGCAGGGTCCTTGAGCAGCACCCGGGCGATGGACAGCCGCTGCTTCTCCCCACCGGACAGCTTCAGGCCCCGGTTGCCCACCATGGCGTCCAGGCCCGCTTCCTGCTTCTGCACAAAATCATAGATATTGGCTTTTTGGCAGGCGGCGATCAATTCCGCCTCGGTGGCGTCGGGCTTGGCGTAGAGCAGGTTTTCCCGGATGGTGCCGTTGAACAGGTAGGTTTCCTGGCTCACGATGCCCACGTTTCTGCGCAGGAAGCCCAAGTCCAGCTTCTTTACGTCCGTGCCGCCAAAGAGCACCTGGCCCTCCTGACAGTCGTACAGGCGGGGGATCAGATTGATGATGGTGCTTTTCCCGGAGCCGGAGGGACCCACGATGGCCACGCTGCGGCCCGCTTTCAGGGAGAAGGTCACGTCGTGGAGAATCTGGCGCTCGGGGTCATAGGAAAAGTTCACATGCTGAAAATCCACGCTGCCGTCGGCGCCTCCGGGGGTGATGGCGTCCGGGGCGTTCTGGATTTCCACGGGCAGATCGAAATATTCAAAAATCCGGGTAAACAGCGCCATGGAGCGAATCCACTCCACCTGGATGTTCAGCAGCTGGTTCACCGGGCCGTACATGCGCCCCAGCAGGGACACCATCACCGTGATATCGCCCACCGTCAGGTCCTGGCC
>CAMOUF010000272.1 GCA_946626395.1 uncultured Clostridia bacterium | reverse complement strand
TGCCGGCGATCAGGTTGATCAGGCCGCCGGAGGGAGACAGGAAGATGCGCAGCATACCGCAGATAACCATGGTGGAAATGAAGTGCGGCGCGTAGATCACGGTCTGCACAGTGCGCTTGAGCCGTTTGAACCGCAGCTGGTTCAGCACCAGGCTCAGAATGATGGGCACCGGGAACCCCCACAGCAAGCCGTACAGGCTCAGCTTGACGGTGTTCCACAGCATCCGGTCGAAGTTCGGGGCGCGGAAGAAGCGCTCGAACCATTTCCAGCCCACCCAGGGGCTGCCCGTGATGCCAAGACCCGGATTGTAGTTGCGGAAGGCAATCTGGATGCCGTACATGGGGCCGTACTTGTAGATGATGGTGATCACCACAGGAATCAGCAGCAGCACGTACAATTGCCAATTGTCCGCGATTCGCCGGCCCAGGTTTTTCCGATGCACTTTCCTGGACCGGGCGACTGTCGAAGTCATAGCCATTCCTCCTTCATCCTTTTTCACGTAATAATTCATGATTCGTTTCATGAATTTTCTATATAGTATCATAATGTCAACATTCTGTCAATATGTTTTTTCTTTTTTGTATTAAAAATATCCAAAAAAGCCATCCCAACAGGGTGGACAATTTACCGCTTGACCAATGATCATGAAAATGGTATTATTATTTCATGAAATCGGAAAGGATGGATTATTGTTGCAAAAGGAGAAAAACGCGCCAACCATGGCGGACGTGGCACGGGAAGCGGGGGTTGCCCTGGGCACGGTTTCCCGGGTAGTGAACGGCCAGCAGGTGGGCGAGGAATTCAGAGCGAAAGTCGAAGAAGCCATTCAGCGGCTCGGCTATCAATATAATAACAGCGGACGCACCTTGAGAACAGGCAGCACCAACACCATCGCCTTCATCATTCCCAACACCATCAACCCCTATTTCGCGCTGCTGGTGCATCATGTGAATATCGCGCTGGAAAAAAGAAACTGCAAAATGCTGCTGTGCTTTACGGAATATGACACCAACCGGGAAACCGAATTCATCCAGATGGCCCGGCAGAATCAGGTGGATGGGATCATTGCGCTGACCTATAATCCCGGCCTGACGATCCCCGCGGACGTGCCCTTCGTCACCATTGACCGCTTCTTTTCCACGTCCGTGCCCTGCATCGCCTCGGACAATTTCGGCGGCGGCTGGCTGGCCGCCCACAAGCTGAAAGAGCTTGGCTGCACCAACGTTGCCTTTATGCGGATCGGTTCCTCCCTGACCAACGAGCCCAGCAAGCGCAAGGACGGCTTCGTCAGCGCCTGCGTGGAGCTGGGGCTGTCCTTTGAGGTGATTGCCCTGGAGGATGGCGCGCCATACGCCGAATTTGAGAAATTTTTGACGGATCATATGGAAAATGGAAAGCTGGCTTTTGACGGGCTGTTCACCGGCACCGATATGCTGGCCTGGATGATCATTCAGACGCTGAAAAAAATGGGGCTGCGGGTCCCGGAGGATGTGCAGGTGATTGGCTTTGACGGGATCCGTACCTTTGGCATCCTGGATTATGTGGTGTCCACCATTGTCCAGCCCGTTCAGGAAATCGCCGAAGCCTGCGTCAGCACCGTGCTGTCCAAGCACCTGTCCACTGTGCCCTCCCTGATTTGCCTGCCGGTAAAATATGCGTTCGGCGGCACGACGAAAGAATAAAAGGCAGGTATCTGTTCAGTCATGGTTCCTTTGCGGCTTGGATCGAAGCCGAGTTCCAAGCTGTGAGTTCTGCGTTCTAAGCTGGATTTTATCCAGCGCAATAGGGCGTGCAGATATTGAAAGACGATTGTGCTTAGAACTTGATTATAATTTCCTGTTTTCTTTCTCCTGATAATAGTATAAAAAAGAACGCTCAGACTATTTGTCCGAGCGTCCGGGAAACGATAGTATTCACAGCTTCCAAATCATGAAGCCGACGCAGAGAAACGCCGCGCCCACGGCGATCCAGGGCACGAAGGTCCAGCCGGCGCGGCCGCGCTTTTCCTGCTTGGCCTGGCTGTATTCGTACAGATCCTTGTAGCGGCGGTTGCCCAGGGTGGAAAAGGAATAGCCGAACATATCAAAGGCTCCCAGGGAGGCCGCCATGCCCAGCAGTCCGCACAGGATCACCACAGCGCCTGCCGTGGTCAGGGCATCGGCCCATACGATGCGCAGGCCAAAGCCGCCCCGCAGCAGCGACAGCAAAGCAATCACCGCCCCCAGAGCGGCGGCCCCGATATAATGCCAGGGGGAGTGGCGGAACAAACGGTTCAGCACGCTCACCCCTCAGCCCTCCAGCTCCTTGAGATACCGCTGCTTTTCCGCCTCGTTGCAGTACACGAAATGATCCTTGGTGAGCTCCTGCAAGGTGGGCAGGTCGCCATGCTCGTAATCGTGGGCTTCGGCGGGGTTGTAAGTGATGCGCTTCCGGGTGCGCTCCGACAGGGGATTGGGCTTGGGAATGGCGGACAGAAGCGACCGGGTGTAGGGGTGCATGGGATGCTGGAACAGTTCGTCGCTGGGCGCTTTTTCCACCACCTTGCCAAAGTACATCACCACGATGGAATCGCAGAAATACTTGACCACGGACAGATCGTGGGCGATGAAGATAATGGACAGGTTCAGGTCGCGCTTGAGGTCGTTGAGCAGATTGATGATCTGGGCGCGGATGGACACGTCCAGGGCGGAGATGGGCTCATCGCAGATCAGCAGCTTGGGATTCATGATCAGGGCCCGGGCGATGCCGATGCGCTGCTTCTGGCCGCCGGAGAACTCATGAGGATAGCGGGAGGCGTGCTCCTCCACCAGGCCCACGGTTTCCAGCATTTCCACCCCCTTCTGGTGGTTTTCTTTTTTGTTGTGGAAGCCCTGGATGCGCAGGCCCTCCTGAATGATGTCCTCCACCGTCATGCGGGGGTCCAGGGAGTCCACCGGGTCCTGGAACACCATCTGGATTTCGTTGAGCAGGCGCTGGCTGACATTGTTGTTGTCAAATTTGATTTGCTTGATTTTCGCCTTTTGCTGGGCGGTCACCTGCTGGATATTTTCTTCAATGGCCTTGATTTGCTCCGCCGCGCCGGGCTCGCCCTGCTTTTGCCGAAGCTCCTTGATTTTGTCCAGGCCCCGGGCCTTGGTCCATTTGATCTCTTTTTTGTTCCAGCGGTTCCCGGCGCTGATGCGCACGCCCCGGTAATAAATGGAGCCGGAGGTGATGTCGTACAGCCGGATGATGCAGCGGCCCGTGGTGGTTTTGCCGCAGCCGGATTCGCCCACGATGCCCAGGCATTCCCCTTCCCTCAGGTCAAAGGAAATATCGGAAACGGCCTTGAGCTTCTGGCGCTTGGCCCCCTTGCCGAAGAAGAAGAACTGCTTTAAATGCCGCACGGACAAAAGCACGTTTTCTTCCCGCAGCTCGGGCTTTTGCTTTACATGGGGATTGATTTTGTAATGGGCGTTGAAGGCGGCCTGATCCAGGGGCGCGGGGGAGGATTCTTTGGAATGGCCAAATTCGTTATTTGGATTGCTCATCGTTTTTTCCCTCCAAAGAATTCTTGATGCGCTCGCTGACGATCTTGGGCATTTCCACCTTGGGGGCGTGGGGGTCCAGCAGCCAGGTGGCGGCGTAATGGGTATCGGACACCTTGAAATAAGGCGGCTGCTCCCTAAAGTCAATATTCATGGCATACTTGCTGCGGATGGCGAAGGCGTCGCCCTGGGGGGGATAGATCATATCCGGCGGGGTGCCGGGAATGGCCTCCAGGCGCTCCTTGCTGTCCACGTCCGGAATGCTGGAAAGCAGGGCCCAGGTGTAGGGATGGCGGGGATCAAAGAAGATTTCATCGGTGGTGCCGTATTCCACGATCTTGCCCGCGTACATCACCGCCACCCGGTCCGCCATGTTGGCCACCACGCCCAGGTCGTGGGTGATGAAGATGCAGGACAGGTTGCGCTCCGCCTTGATCTTGTTGATCAATTCCAGGATCTGGGCCTGAATGGTCACGTCCAGGGCGGTGGTGGGCTCGTCGCAGATGAGGATTTCGGGGGAGGCGGTCAGGGCGATGGCGATGACGATGCGCTGGCGCATGCCGCCGGAAAACTCAAAGGGATATTGGTTGTAGCGCTTTTCCGGCTCGGGAATGCCCACTTCCTTCATGAT
>CAMOUF010000271.1 GCA_946626395.1 uncultured Clostridia bacterium | reverse complement strand
GTCAGGGCGGCTTCTGCTCTCCCCGAGTTGTTGAAATTCTGTGCGAAGAGCTGAAATGCTCCCCCTTGGAGATCACCAAATGCGGCGGTGACAGCAAGCTGTTGGTGGGAACGCTGGATGAAATCGCAAAGGAGGCCCAGGGCCATGAATGAACAGAAGATCAATGTGGATGTGCTGGTGATTGGAGCAGGCCCCGCGGGATTGGCAGCGGCCATCGCAGCGAAAAAAGCGGGCGTTGACAAACTGATTGTTTTAGAGCGGGAAGATCAGCCCGGCGGCATCTTAAGGCAGTGTATCCATAATGGGTTTGGTCTGCATCGGTTCAAGGAAGAATTGACCGGACCAGAGTATGCACAGCGGGATATTGATACTGCAAAAGAATTGAATATCGATATCAGAACAGGCGTCACCGTACTGAATGTGGATCAAAACAAGAATGTCACTGCAGTCAGCCGGGAACATGGATTGCAGATCTTTTCCGCCCAAGCCATCGTGCTGGCCATGGGCTGCCGGGAACGGCCCAGGGGCGCGCTGGCCATCCCCGGCACCCGGTGCGCAGGCATTTACAGCGCCGGAACGGCGCAAAAGTTTGTGAACCTGGAAGGGTACATGCCCGGTAAAAAGGTAGTCATATTAGGCAGCGGCGATATTGGCCTGATCATGGCCCGCCGGATGACCCTGCAAGGGGCGAAGGTGCTGGCCTGCGTGGAGCTGATGCCTTATTCCAGCGGATTGAACCGCAACATCGTGCAGTGCCTGCAGGATTATGATATCCCATTGTATCTTTCTCATACGGTGATTGATATCCATGGAAAAGAGCGCTTGACTGGCGTGACGGTTGCCAAAGTGGATGAGCGGCGTCAGCCCATCCCCGGAACGGAAATCAACTTTGACTGCGACACGCTCCTCCTTTCCGTGGGTCTGATCCCGGAAAACGAGCTGTCCGCCGGAGCGGGCATTGCTTTGTCTCCTGTTACCAGCGGCGCTATCGTCAGTGATACCCTTGAAACCAGTGTGCCCGGCATCTTTGCCTGCGGCAATGTGCTCCATGTGCACGATCTGGTAGACCATGTGAGCAACGAAAGCTTCCGGGCTGGGGAAATGGCCGCGCGTTTTGCCCAGGGGCAGCGCCGGGAAGGCCGGGAGATTCCCGTGAAGGATGGGACAGGCGTTCGCGGAGTTGTCCCCCAGAAAGTTGTTTTGTCCGAGGATACCAAGCAGATCGACCTGATGTTCCGGCCTGACCGAGTATATCGGGATCATTATTTGACAGTGTTCGCCGATGGAAAGCCCATTTCGTCCACCAAAAAAATGATCCTGACACCTGGGGAAATGGTGGTGCAGACGATGAATGAAAAGCTGCTGGCCGCCTGCCGGGACGCCCAGGAAATCAGCGTTGCCATTACGGAAGAAAAAGCAGGATAACTCAAATAGAAAACCGCGGCCTGGCATTGCCTGGCCGCGATTTCATTTATAAAAATCCTTTATTCTTCTGTAATGGTTCCATTTGCGACTCGCAGAACGCATGCGGGACGGGCTCCGATATAATCAGAAGGATCTGTGCAGGTCAGCAGGGCCTGGGCACGTCCAATCCGGGCAATGAGCCGTCGCCTGCGGTCGGGGTCCAATTCGCTTAATACGTCATCCAGCAGCAGAATCGGCGGCTCTCCCTGGATGGATTCCAATAAATCAAAAGCAGCCAGCTTCATGGAGAGGGCAGCTGTGCGCATTTGTCCTTGAGAGCCAAAGGCTTTGAGCGGTTCGCCTTTTAAGGAAAGGATCACATCATCTCTGTGAGGGCCGAAGGAAGTGGTTTGGCGGCGAATGTCCTCCTGCCTGGATGCGTCAAGGCCCTTCATCATGGCGTCGCTGATATCCGAAGCCTCCGCCAAATGTCCTTGATAGGACAAGGAGAACACTTCCTCCTCCCGTCCGCCGATATAGCGGTAATGGGTCTGGGCTTTTTGATGCAGCTGCTGGCAGGCGGCCCGGCGCAGGCGTACCACCGGCGCTGCGGCCATCGCAAGCTGCTCATCCCAGGCGGATAACTGACGAATCTCTCCCTGCTTGAGCAAGGCGTTTCTTTGCTTGAGGGCGTTTGAGTAGGTCTGCAAGGCGTAAAAATATGCTTTTTGCTCCTGGGACAAAAGGATGTCCAGGAATCTGCGGCGTACCTGGGGGCCGTCCTTGACCAACGAAAGATCCTCCGGGGAAAAGATCACGCAGGTGGCGTGGCCCATCAATTCCCCCAGCCGGGAAGCTGTCTTGCCATTCACAAAAACTACTTTCCGCTTTCTGGCGTTTTCAAACAGCCGCACGCCCACCTCGTGCTTTCCGTCGTTTTTTTCTACGGTCAGTTGCACGGCGGCGGTTTCCTGATCCTTTCGGATCATTTCCTTGTCCTGGGAGGTGCGATGGCTGCGGCCCACACAGCAAAGATGAACGGCTTCCAGCAGGTTAGTTTTTCCTGCGCCGTTTTCACCCACCAGCATGGTCACGCCCTCCGGCGGGGACAGCATCACCTGCTGATATCCCCGGAAATCCCGGAGCCTGAGTCCTGTGATCCGCATGCGTTTCCCTCCCTTTGACTGGAACAAGTTTGCCACATCGCGCAAAGAATGTCAATGGCTTTCGTCGGTTGTTTCACGTGAAACAAAAAAGGAAGCCATACCTCGCCGAAGGTTGGCTTCCTGAAAAACTCATTGGTTACAGATAGGCTTTCATATCCTCCACCGTCTGCCCGAACACCCGCAGCGCGCTGCGCACGGTGTCCGGGTTTTCCATATCCACTCCCGCCAGCCGTAGGGCTTCAATAGGCGGCACGGAGCAGCCCGCTGAAAGGAATTTCTTATAGTCCCTGACCGCGGGTTCCCCTTCGGCCAGAATCCGCGTGGCAATGGCCACGGCGGCGGAAAAGCCGGTGGCATATTGATACACATAGAAGTTCCGGTAGAAGTGGGGAATACGCATCCATTCGCTGGCGATCAGCTGGTCCACACAGCACCCGCCTCCGTAATATTTTTCGTTCAGGGCGTAATACATGCTGCTCAGAGATTCTTTGGTCAGCGCCTCACCCCGCTCGTACATGGCGTGGGCCTCTTTTTCAAAGGCAGCGAACATGGTCTGTCTGTAAACGGTGGTTCGGAATTCCTCCAGCAGCTGGTTGCACAGGAAGGCGGAGGCTTTGGGATCGTCCCTGTGCTTATTCATCAGATGGCGCATCAGCAGCACCTCGTTGCAGGTGGAGGCGACTTCCGCCACGAACAGAGAATAATTGGATTTTGCATAGGGCTGGGCGGCATTGCTGTAAAAAGTATGCATACTGTGGCCCAGCTCATGGGCCAGGGTCATGGCGCCGCCCAGGTCGTCGGTATGGTTCAGCAGCACGAAGGGGTGCACTCCGTAGCAGCCCCAGGAATAAGCGCCGCTGCGCTTGTTTTTGTTTTCATATACGTCCATCCATCCCTCGGCGTACCCCTTGCGAAGCTGCGCCACATATTCTTCTCCCAACGGGGCCAGTCCTTCGCAAACCAACTCGAAGGCTTCCGGGAAAGAGAGCTTCATATCATAGTCCTGGATCATGGGCACATACAGGTCGTACAGATGTAATTCATCCACGCCCAGCTTCTTTTGTCTAAGATGTAGATATTCCGTCAGGGCGGGCAGGCTTTCTTCCACCGCCAGCAGCAAATTGTCGTAAACAGTTTCGGGAATTTCCAGCGGCGCCATCGCCGCCTGTCGGGCGGATGCGTAATGCCTCGCCTTAGCCAGGAACGCGGCGCGCTTCACCGCTCCGGCATACAGTGCCGTCAAGGTGGAGCCAAATGCCTGGAAAGTGCCCATCATGCCCTGAAAGGCTTCCTTCCGCACATCCCTGTCCTTGCTGCGGATCAGAGGCCCGTAATTGCCGTGGGTCAATTGCATCTTTTCGCCCTGCTCATTCGTGACCTGGGGCAGGGGCAGATCCACGTCGTTGAACATGGAAAAAGCGTCGTGGGGCACGTTCATCACATCCCCCGCCTGGGCTAGAAGCATTTCCTGCTCCGCGGGCAGGGTATGAGGCTTTTGCAGCAGCAGCACCCGCAGGCTTTCGCTGTAATCGGCAAAATCCGGTTCGGCAGCCAGGGCCCGCAAGGTATCCTCCGGCAGGGCCAGCAGCTCGGGGGTCAAAAAGCTCATGGCTGCGTCGGCCTTCACGCCAAGGGACATGAACTGTGCGGCCCGTCCCTGTCGCGCGGGATCGCCGCTGTCCTCATCCTTGTGCATCAGCGCGTAAGCGGAAAGATAATCCAGCTGCAGGGCCAATTCATCCGCCAGCCGGATCGCCCCCTTGGGATCGTCCTTCACTTTTCCCTGCCAGGCATTCATTCGTTCCACGTCCTGTTGGGCTTTCGCAAAAGCCTGTTCGTAATCCGCTTCCGTGGCGAAAATGTGATCCAGCCGCCATTGCCAGCGGGGGTCCATTTCATTCCTGTTTTTTAATTCCTCTGCCATTGAAAAGCCTCCTGTTATCCTCTTGTGTTTTCTATCCTGAATGTCCGGATCGGTTTATCCCTGCGTCAGGTATCCGTCCAGGTTCGTTTTTCCAGATATTGTAAGATACGAAAAACCGCAAAGCTCCAGGGCAGTGATCAGGATGCACAGCCCGTGGGGCATATGATCCACCCTTCCAGGGGGCAGGCCGGGCACCTGACGGCGCTGCTCCAGGGTCAGAGAGGAAAGATACGCCAATTGTCTTTTTGCGCCATGCAGCGTGACCAGCTTTCCTTCCACCTGTTCTCCGCTGGCAAACCGCTCCATGGTCATGGCGGCGGAGGTGGTGCAGGTGCCGCCCAGGCCCACCATGGCGGGAGCCCGGCGCATAGCGCGCAGCTGCCGGGCATAGGGCTGCATGGTTTCCCGGCAGATACGCAGAATTTCTTCCGCGTCCTCGGGGCTCTGGATCGGCCGGATTTTCAGCAGCCGGGACGCTCCCAGCTGCATGCTGACGGCCCATTCCACCTGGTTTTTCTCCCCCAGCGTCCATTCGGTGGAGCCGCCCCCAATGTCCATGATCAGCCGCCGTTTGCCGACAGACGCGGCGGAAAAGGCCAGCCGCGCCTCCTCCTCGCCGCTGATGATGCGCAGCGTCAGCCCTGTCAGCTCTTTGATGCGGGCGGCGAAAGCGTCGCTGTTGGTGGCGTCCCGGGTGGCGCTGGTGGCAAACAGGGCCACTTCCGTGGCCCCGTAGCTCAGGGCGTCGTGATACAGCCGCGCCACGGCCCGTGCCGTTTCCTCGATTTTTTCCGGGGTGATGGCTCCGTGTCCATCCAAGCCTAAAAAGAGCCGCGTTTCTTCGCGGCCCCGCAGGCAGCTTCGCAGGGTAAGGCCCTCCGCTTCCGCCGCCAGCAGGCGGGTGGAATTGGAGCCGATGGCGATGGCTGCTTTTTTCATCCTTCGTTATCCTCCCCCGATGGTTCCTCGGGCGCTTCGGTTGGGGTTTCTTCCAGGCCGGGCATTTCGCCGGGGGCGTAGAGCGCTTCCGGATTGGTGACCACAAAGCGGATATCGCCCGCCATCATAAAGCGGTTCCCTTCCCGGGCCATTTTGCGAATATAGCTGTCCGTGTCTTTGATGGCGATTTCCTGGGTCATGCTGCTGCCTTCCGCGTCCAGGGCCAGCTTTCGCAGCCGGGTTTCCCGGGCGGTGTCCTCCAGGGCGGCAATATCCTGATCCAGCCGGTTGATGGCCATCAGGCCCCCGGCAATAATCACAAACGCGATCACGATCACGTAAAAGAGCTTGATCCTTTTCCTCACGGGACCCCGCCTCCTTTCCCTCCTGTTTTCGCCGAAACCCAAGGCTTTTCCTGCTGGCGGTCTGTTACAATATTTTAAATTCAGGAAAAACGCATTTGCGCAAAAATAGCCTGCTTTTCGTGATTTGTCATTGACAAACCAGATATTTCCTGGTATGCTGTAAACAATGGGAACCGCATACTTGAGATCAACAGTCCTTTAAGGAGGAGATAATCAAATGAAAAAATGGCTGGTGATGGGATGTTTCCTGATTCTCACGCTGCTGATATTCTGTTCCTCCGCGCTGGCATATGATTATTCCCCGGACGATGGGCATGACCATTACGCCCTGTGCGACAATCCTGGGGTGTGCGCCGCCTGCGGCGCGCCTTATTCCGGATTCAATCTCCAGCATGATTTTGACTACAGTCAATACCGGTATGACGACAGGAATCACTGGACTGTATGCACCCGGTGCGGGGCGGAAACCGAGCATTATCCTCACCATGCCAATTGCGACAACCCCACCGTCTGCGCGGAATGCGGCGGGCCTTATTCCGGCATATTTGTCAATCATGACTATGATTACAGCCGGTATGTGTCCGACGCCACCGGGCATTGGCATGTATGCCAGCGGTGCGGCGTGGACAGCTATCATTCAAGTCATTTTGCCAATTGCGACGACCCCACGGTGTGCGTGGAATGCCAT
>CAMOUF010000270.1 GCA_946626395.1 uncultured Clostridia bacterium | reverse complement strand
GGGGGGGGGGGGGCTGGGTAACCTCCGGGATGTGTTCATGACCCCCCAGATGGGGACGGTGATACGCCACCCCGTGCTGTATAATCTGGCGTTCCTGGCGCTGGATCTGGCTTTGCCGGTGGCGCTCGCGATCGCGCTGTCCTACGTGCGGGCCGGGCGCCTGCGGTCCGCGGCGCAGACGGCCTCCATGTTCCCGCATTTTCTGTCCTGGATGATCGTAAGCTACTTTGCCTTTGCCTTCCTTTCGACGGACAGGGGCCTGCTGAATTCCCTTCTGAGGACCTTTGGGAAGCAGGCTGTGTCATGGTATCAGACGCCGGGCGCCTGGCCTTGGCTACTGACGCTGATCCACGTGTGGAAGGGCTTCGGCTACGCCATGGTGCTGTACTATTCCTATGTGATCGGGATCGACCAATCGCTGTATGAGAGCGCGGCGATCGACGGGGCCGGAACGGCGGCGATGATCCGCTATATCACCCTGCCGCAGCTGAAGGGCGTCATCGTAACGATGGGCCTGCTCAGCCTGGGCGGCATCTTCAACAGCGACTTTGGGCTGTTTTATCAGGTTCCGCGCAATTCCGGGGCGATCCTGTCCACCACGCAGACGGTGGATGTGTATATCTACAAGGCGCTCATGGATCAGGCCAATTACGGCTTCAGCGCGGCGGGAAGCCTTTTGCAGAACGGAATTGGCTGCGCGCTTCTGCTGCTGGCCGATTTCGCGGTCCGGCATGTGGACCAGGAGGTGGGCCTGTGAAGAAATGGAACCAGGCCGGGCCGATTGCCCACGCCCTGCTCGTCGCACTGTTTGTGCTGGTGAGTATTTCGGCGCTGCTGCCGCTGGTCTTTGTGGCGATCATCTCCCTTTCGTCGACAGAGTCCATTGCGGTGAAGGGTTACAGCTTTTTCCCGATGGAGTGGTCCCTGGGCGCATATCGGTATATGTGGACGAGGCTCGAATACATCGGCCGCTCATTTTTGGTCAGCTGCCTGATTACGCTGGTGGGTACGGCGCTGTCCCTTGGCTTGATCAGCACCATGGCCTTTGCCCTGAGCCGGCGAGAATTCCGGCTGCGAAAGCTGTACACGGCGATTGTGGTCATTCCCATGTTCTTCGGGGGCGGCCTCGCCGCCGGATATGTGGTGAATACGCAGTTGTTTCACCTGAAGGATACGCTTTGGGCGCTGATCCTTCCGGGCGCCTGTTCCAGCTGGTATATACTGGTGATGCGAAACTATTTCCGCCAGAATATCCCCGGCGAAATGCTGGAATCGGCTCAACTGGATGGCGCTTCCATATTCCAGGTCTTTTGGCGATTTGTAGCGCCGGTTTCCGCGCCGGTGATGATCACGGTCGGGGTATTTGAAGCGTTTGGATACTGGAACAGCTGGTATTATGCCATGCTGTACCTGGGGTCAAACCATCAGGAGCTCTTTCCGCTCCAGTATGTCCTCTATCATTTGCAGAAAAACGTGGAATTCATGGCCTCCAACGAAAATATCTCCGGGGCTGTGATGCGCAGCCTGCCTACGGAGAGCTTTCGCATGGCGATGGTGGTCATCACCATACTGCCGATTCTCGTCAGCTATCCGTTTTTCCGCAGATACTTTCTGAAGGGGTTGACCGTTGGGGCGATCCGATGATGTTCCGGGCAGAAAGGAAAGGGCTCGCATGGCGGGAAACGGGGCGGTGACCCGTTCTTCGGTCGTGTCCCCGGGACCGCCTGTACCGTCGGAGCTGTTCAGCGGTGGCAGCGCAGGGGCCGCCACCGCTTTCCATGCAAAGCGGAATGCCATGGCGGCCAAGCGGAATCGCGCTTCAGGCATTTTAGAAACACACGCTAACGGTCATGCGCTTTCCCTTTTTCAGATGCAGCGGTTAAAGCTCAGCACGATGCCGAAGTGTGAGGAGGGCTGCTGTTTCCTGTTATCCATCAATACCAGTCGTGCTTCTCACCGCGATCCAGCGCGGCGATCTGTTCCATCTCTTCATCGCTCAGTTCAAAGTCCATTCATTCGACGCACTCCTGCATGTTCCTTTCAAAGAACGCCTGGATCCTGTCGAAGGGAATGGCGTCCTTGCCGCCACCGTCGTACAGGTCGGTGTGCACCGCACCGGGGATCAGCACGAGCTCCTTGTTGGCAGCATACTTGCTGTCCTTCACCATGTCGGCATAGGCGTCCTTGCCCAGGTAGCAGGAGTGGGCCGCGTCGCCGTGCAGCACCATCACCGCGGAGCGAATCTCGTTGCTGTATTGGAGGATGGGCTGATTGATGAAGCTCTCGCAGCCAGTCACGTTCCAGCCGCCGTTGGAGTTCAGTGAACGGGGATGGTAGCCCCTGGGCGTCTTGTAGTAGTCGTAGTAATCCTTCACGAAGAAGGGCGCGTCCTCCGGCAGCGGGTCCACCACGCCGCCGCCCAGCTTGTATTCCCCGGCCTTTAAATCCTCAAGCCGCTGGGCACACATGGCTACCTTCTTCTGGTAGCGGGCTTCCTCGC
>CAMOUF010000269.1 GCA_946626395.1 uncultured Clostridia bacterium | reverse complement strand
TGCGCTCGCACCTCATTTGTTTATTCCACGGTCACGCTTTTAGCAAGGTTCCTGGGCTTATCCACGTCCAGGCCCCGGTTCACGCTGGTGTAATAGCCCAGCAGCTGCAGGGGCACCACCGCCAGGGAGGAAACAAAATGCTCGTCGGTCCGGGGAATGTACACCGTGAAATTTACAGAATCTTCCCCGGCGAAATTCCCGTTGGTGGTAACGCCCATCAGGTAAGCGCCCCGGGATTTGCATTCCGCCATGTTGGAGATGGTTTTTTCGATCATCTGGCTTTGGGTCAGCACGCCGATCACCAGCGTGTTTTTTTCGATCAGGCTGATGGTGCCGTGCTTCAGTTCCCCGGCGGCGTAGGCCTCGGAATGGATATAGCTGATCTCCTTCATTTTCAGGCTGCCTTCCAGGCTGATGGCGTAGTCCAAGCCGCGTCCGATAAAGAAAATATCATGGGCGTTGGCAATCTTGGAGGAAAACCACTGGAGCCGCTCCTTGTCTTCCAGCACCCGGGTGATCTTGTCCGGAATGCCTATCAGTTCTTCAATCAAATGGCTATACTGCTCGGCGCTCACGGTTCCCTTCACCAGCGCCATCTGCACTGCCAAAGCGTCCAGGGCGACGAGCTGGGCGCTGTACGCCTTGGTGGTGGCCACGGCGATTTCGGGGCCAGCCAGGGTGTAGAGCACATGATCCGCCTCCCGGGCGATGGTGGAGCCTACCACGTTGACCACCGCCAGGGTTTCCGCGCCTTTTTCCTTGGCCAGGCGCAGCGCGGCTAGGCTGTCCGCGGTTTCGCCGGACTGGGAAATCACGATCACCAGGATGTTTTTACTCATGGGCAGGCTGCGGTAGCGGAATTCCGAGGCCAGCTCCACCCGCACGGGAACCTTCGCCATGTCCTCGATCACATACTGCGCCGCTATGCCCACGTGCCAGGCGGAGCCGCAGGCCGTGATGATGATTTGGGAGAGGGATAAGAGTATATCGTCCGTGATCCCGGCGGCGGTCAGGTCAATTTTGCCGTCCTTGATCAGGCTGCCCAGGGTATCCCGCACGGCAGCGGGCTGCTCGTGGATCTCCTTGAGCATGAAATGCTCGTAACCGCCCTTCTCAGCCGCTTCCGCGTCCCAGGTGATTTCCGTCAGGGGCAAAGTGATTTCATCCCCGTTCAGGTCATAGAATTTCACACTGCCGGGAGATAGCCGAGCCACCTGCAAATTGCCGATATAATACACGCTGCGGGTGTATTTCAGGATGGCGGGCACGTCCGACGCCAGGAAGGCGGCGTTTTCCGCCGTGCCGATGATGAGGGGCGAATCCTTCCGGGCGGCGAAGATTTCTCCAGGATGATCCTTGAACATCAGCGCCAGGGCATAGCTGCCCCGCACCCGCACCATGGTGCGGGTAATGGCATCCACTGGGCCGATCTTGTATTTCTTATAGTAATAGTCCACCAGCTTTACAACCACTTCCGTGTCGGTATCGCTGTAAAACAGGTAGCCGTGGCGCAGCAGCTTTTCCTTGAGTTCCCCGTAGTTTTCGATGATGCCGTTGTGCACGCCCACCACGTCGCTCTCCACTTTGCCGCTGCCGGAGCCGGAGCAATTCCCGCTGACGTGGGGATGGGCGTTGATCAGGCTGGGATCGCCGTGGGTGGCCCAGCGGGTATGGCCGATGCCGCAATTCCCGGGCAGGGAACGGCCCTGATCCGTCTTGTCCGCCAGATGATACAGCTTGCCCGTGGCTTTTACCACTTCCGCCAGCGCATCGCCGTCCCGAACGGCCAGCCCCGCCGAATCATATCCTCTGTATTCCAGCCGCTTGAGCCCGTCCAGCAAAATCGGCGCAGCCTGGTTTTCTCCCGTATAGCCTACGATTCCGCACATGGCCCCCTTGCCTCCTCACTGCGGTTTTGCCGCGAAATAATGAAAAATTATGCTGCCCAAGCCGCAAAAAGCCAATTCATCCACTGTTCAAAAACCGTTTTTCTTATGGGAGGAACGCATGAATCTCTTTGGCCGCGGCCCTTCCGTCCGCTAAGGATCGCACCACCAGGGACTGGCCGCTCCGCATATCGCCGGCGGAAAACAGTTTGCCCTCCAGGTGATGGGAGCCGTCCTTGGGCAGCACCCGGCCCCGCGCATCCGCAGAAAGGGAAAAGCGGGACAGCGTTTCTTCTTCACAGCCGATGAAGCCCGCCGCAATCAGCAATAGATCGCAGGGCAGTGTTTGTTCCGTCCCTGGAACGGGCGTCAGCTTGCCATCGGGCTGCTTTTGCAACCGCACCGTTTCCAGGGCGGTGATCCTGTTTTCAGCATTCATCCGAATGCTTTTGACGGTGGTTTCATAAACGCGCGGATCGCTGCCCTGCAAGGAGATGGCTTCCAGCTGGCCGTAATCGGTGCGCAGGGTGCGGGGCCACGTTGGCCACGGGTTTCCAGCCGGTCTGTTTTCCGGGACTTTGGGCATCATTTCCAACTGTACAATGCTTTGGCAGCCTTGGCGCAGGGCGGTGCCTACACAATCGTTGCCCGTATCTCCGCCGCCTACCACAACGACATGCTTCCCCTGGGCAGTGATACCAGGCGCAGTTCCTGACAATACGCTCTGGGTAGCAGCGGTGAGATAATCCACGGCAAAATATATACCATCAGCATCCATGTGGTCCACTTGCAGGGAACGGGGCTTCCGGGAACCGCAGCAAAGGAGCACTGCGTCATAAGCGTTCAGCAAATCGGGCGTTGCGGAGGTGTTCAGCAGGAAGGAAACGCCTTCCGCTTCCATCAGGCGAATGCGCCGCGCAATGATTTCCTTGGGCAGCTTCATGTTGGGAATGCCGTACATAAGCAGCCCGCCGGGACGGTCTGCCCGCTCGATCACGGTGACGGTATGACCCACCTGATTCAGCAGATCCGCCGCGGCCAATCCCGCGGGGCCGCTGCCCACCACAGCAATCTTTTTCCCGGTGCGCGCAGCGGGAATCCGGGGCTGTATCCAGCCCTTGGCAAAGCCCGTTTCAATCAGATACAGCTCATTGTCCCGGTTGGTCACGCCGTCATCCGCCAGGTTGCAGGCTTTTTCGCACAGCGCCGGGCACACCCGCCCCGTGAATTCCGGGAAGGGAGCCGTCAGCAGCAGCCGCACCAGCGCCTCCTTTTCCTGGCCCTGATACAATAAATCATTCCATTCGGGGATCAGGTTGTGCAAGGGACACCCGAAATCCGACTGGCAGAAGGGCACGCCGCAGTCCATGCAGCGCCCCGCCTGGCAGCGCCGTGCGTCTGCGGGTTGGGCGGTATGCAGATCGTCAAAATCCCGCAGCCGCTCCCGCGCGTCCCGGTACGGGTTTTCCGTCCGGGAATATTCCATAAATCCTGTAGCCTTGCCCATACCGTCACGCCCCTTTCAGGAAGGATAAGTATTCATCGGAAATCACCGCTTTGAATTTGGGCAGATAGGCGTCAAAATGTGCCAGGATTTCCTTGGCTTGTTTCGAGCCCGTGGCCCGCTCGTGCAACTGCAACAGCCGCTGCAATTCACCTACCTGATTAGGCGCGACGGCGTAGATTTTCACGTGACCCGGGTTCATGTGCTCCTGCAAATCATCCTTTTCATCCAGAACCCAGGCGATGCCGCCGCTCATGCCCGCGGAAAAGTTGTCGCCCACGGGACCCAGCACCGCCACCCGGCCCCCGGTCATGTATTCGCACCCATGGTGTCCTACGCCTTCAACCACCCCCCAGGCGCCGGAGTTGCGTACGGCAAAACGCTCCCCGGCCATGCCGGCCTCAAAAGCGAACCCGTCCGTGGCTCCGTAAAGGGCCACGTTGCCGATAAGGGTATCCTCTTTTTTCCAGACGCTGTCCGGAGGCGGACAAATGGCCAGCATGCCTCCGG
>CAMOUF010000268.1 GCA_946626395.1 uncultured Clostridia bacterium | reverse complement strand
GCAAGAAACCAAATGACCTGCAGGTGCTGCTGGGGTATGCCGGCAGACACAAGGGGCTCACCTTCCTGGGGCTGGGCCTGTCGGCCGTGGCCATGGTACTGGGGATGCTTCCTTACATCTGCATCTGGCTTGTGGCCCGGGATTTGATCGCCGTAGCCCCCAACTGGACGCAGGCGACGGGGATCGCCCGGTACGGCTGGATGGCCTTCGCATTTGCCCTGGCGGGCATCCTCGTCTATTTCTGTGCCCTGATGTGCACGCACCTGGCGGCCTTCCGAACGGCGTCCAACATCCGCAGGCAGGGCATGGCACACCTGATGAAAGCACCCCTGGGCTTCTTTGACAGCAACGCCTCCGGGCTCCTGCGCAACCGCCTGGACGGTGCGGCTGCCGAGACCGAAACCCTCTTGGCCCATAATCTGGCAGACATTGTGGGCACCGTCGCTATGTTTATTGCAATGCTGGTAGAAGGCAGGCTCCGCCCTGCAAGAGCAAAGCTCCCTTTTGTTTGATAAGATGCAGGAGTTTCAGGGCTTTTCAAGAATTATTCATTTGCTTTGTTGTCGTTTATTCACTTACGTTTGGAAAGGCCAGGAGGAATCCATGCACCGGTACATGCGATACTATATCGCCCTTATTGAAACAGGCAGCTTTTTTGAAGCGGGAGAAGCCTGTCACATCTCCCAATCCGCTGTTTCACAGCAGATCAAAGCGCTGGAAAATGAACTGCAAGTGACATTGATTGAGCGGCATGGGCGGAAGTTCACCGTCACGCCTGCCGGGAGATATTTTTACGAAAAGGCCAAAAAACAGGTGCAAGCGCTGGACAGCATTGTGCGGGAAGTACGCCGGATCGACAGCGGAGAATACCAACGACTGCGGGTGGGCGTGCTGAACGGCTTCAGCGCCCGGATCATTCAAAAAACCGTGCGGGATTTTACGCTTTCCCATCCCCATGTGCAGCTTTCCCTGACAACTGGTACCCATGAGGAATTGTTTCATCCTGTCAATTCCGGTTCACTGGATATGGTCATCAACGATCAGTGGCGGGCGCTGTCCGACCAGTTTATCAATGAAGAATTGACGGAGCAAAGGCTGTTTGCCCTGATCCGTCAGGATGACCCGCTGACAGAAAAGGGGCGTGTTACGCTGAATGACGTGCAGGATAAGCTCTGCATCCTGGTCACGTCACCGGAGCAGCGGGAAACGGAAGCCGCCCACTGGCGGGATGTGATGGGTATGCAGAGCAGCTTCCTGTTTGCCGACAACGTGGATGAGGCGCGCATGAACGCCGCTGCCGGGATCGGCTTCTATCCCTGTGATGAAGATATGCCGGCGGATGGCGGAACGGTGCTTGTGCCGCTGTATCGCGGAGATGCGCCTATGACCCGGAAAATGTTTGCCTTTTGGCCGCAAAGCAGCGACTCCTCCCTGCAATGGGAATTTGCAGATGTACTGCGGCAGAATATCAAATAAGTTTTTCTTATCGAAACACGCGGAAAACCGAATTGATTCCGCGTGTTTTTCTTTTTAGAATATAGGTGCAGCACGATAAGAACATTGCAGCATGACGAAAGAAGACATCGGAAAGGCGGAAAATGATATGGCAAACCTGATCGTATATTACTCCCGCAAAGGGCAGAATTACTGGAATGGCAGCATCGTGGATCTTGCCAAGGGCAACACGGAACGGGTGGCAGAGTTTATCCAGAAGGCTGTGGGCGGCGATCTGTTTGAGATTGAGACTGTGCGGGAGTACAGCAAGGATTACATGACCTGTACCGAGGAGGCCAAGGCGGAGCTGCGGGAAAATGCCCGCCCTGAGCTGAAAAAGTATCTGGATTCCATCGACCAGTATGACACCATCTTCGTAGGCTATCCCAACTGGTGGGGCACCATGCCCATGTGCGTTTATACCTTCCTGGAGCATTATGACCTGACCGGCAAAAAGATTGTGCCCTTCTGCACCAACGAGGGCAGCGGTATGGGCGGCAGTGAACGGGAGCTGAAAAAGATCTGCAAGGGCGCGGAAATCGCCTCCGGCCTGTCCATCCACGGGGCTGAGGCTTCCAAGAGCGAAGGCAAAGCAGCGGCGTGGGCGAAGAAAAATGTCTGATCAGGAATTATGCCGGGCGGCATATATCGGGATGGTTCGCGCCATGATCGACAAGGATATTCCTGCGCTGTCCGCTGTATTGGACGATTCCTTCGTGCTGGTGCACATGACCGGGATGCGTCAGCCCAAGGCCGCTTTCCTGAAAGCCGTCGCTGACGGGACGCTGAATTATGCTTCTGCGGATCATCACAGCATGGAAGTCACAATAAGCGGAGATACGGCCGCACTGATTGGCAAAAGCCGGGTAAATGCCGCAGTCTTCGGCGGCGGCTGGCATATCTGGCGGTTGGAGCAGGACTTGCGGCTGGTGAAGAAAAACAGAACCTGGCGGATCACCCTGTCCGAAGCCAGTACATATTGAAAAAGAAAGAGGAGGAAACGAACATGAAAAAGCTGATTTCCCTGATTCTTGCCGTTATGCTGCTGTGCAGTTCTATTCCGGCATTTGCCGAAGAAGCGCCTTCCCACGTGCTGGTGGTCTATTTCTCCCATGCCGGTGAAAATTACAATGTGGGCGTGATTGAAGAAGGCAATACCGCCAAGATGGGCAAGGTCATTGCGGAGCAGATGAGTGCGGATATCTTTGAACTGGTGCCTGTTATCGCTTATTCCAATGTGTACGATGAAGTATTGGATCAGGCGACCAAGGAACAGCGTACCAACGCCCGCCCGGAATATGAGGGTGAAATCGGGAACTGGGCACAGTACGATACCGTGTTCATTGGTTTCCCCATCTGGTGGGGCAACATTCCCAACATCGTCTACACCTTCATGGATAGCTATGACTTCACCGGAAAGACCGTGATTCCCTTCAACACGCATGAAGGCAGCGGTCAGGCTCACAGCCAGCGGGATGTGACGGATTATCTGCCTGCCGCGAACGTGCTGAACGGCCTTGCCATCCGGGGCAGCAAAGCCCAGAACGACGCGGAAGGCACCGGCACAGATGTTGCCAACTGGCTTAAAAACATCGGTCTTGCTCAGGAACAGGAGGGTAAGTAAATGATCAAGAATCCTTTTTTTCCGGAAATCCACGGCAACTTCGGCTTCGGCTGCATGCGCCTGCCCATGCAGGGCGGAAAGGTGAATTACGACGAATTCTGCCGCATGGCGGACGCCTTCATCGCTTCCGGTCTCAATTACTTCGACACCGCCCATGGTTACATTGGCGGCCAGAGCGAAACCGCCATCCGGGACTGCGTGGCGAAGCGCTTTGATCGCAGCCAATTCCTGCTCACCGACAAGCTGACCGATCCCTATTTCAAAACGCAGGAGGACATCCGCCCCTTCTTTGAAAACCAACTTAAATGGTGCGGGGTGGAGTATTTCGATTTCTACCTGATGCACGCTCAGGATCGGAACAATTATCAGAAGTACAAGCGCTGCCGGGCCTACGAAACGGCGCTGGACCTAAAAAAGGAAGGCAAGATCCGCCACTTCGGCATCTCCTTCCACGACAAGGCCGAAGTCCTGGATATGATCCTGACCGAGCACCCGGAAATCGAGATCGTGCAGATCCAGTTCAACTATGTGGACTACGAGAACGCCTCTGTGGAAAGCCGCAAGGTCTACGAGGTGTGCGAAAAGCATGGGAAGCCCGTCATCGTCATGGAGCCCGTGAAGGGCGGCAGCCTGGTGAACCTGCCTGCGGAAGCGGACAAAATCCTGCGGGATATG
>CAMOUF010000267.1 GCA_946626395.1 uncultured Clostridia bacterium | reverse complement strand
TGCGGTAACGCTTAAAATACTTCTGGGCGTTCTGGGCGGGGGTCAGGGCCACGTCCAGGGCAATATCCACCGTGCCGCCCTGGGGATCATAAAAGTTGGGCAGCGCCACGGTTTCCGCCCCCCGGGGCACCAGGTAAGCCTGAGCGGTGAGCCGCTCGCCCGCGACGCGGTATTCCTCCATCCGGGCGCTGTCGCTGAGTTCTTCCTCCTGGAGGGCCAGCTTCTTTTCATCCCGTTCCAGATGGGTTTTGATGAGCCGCTTGAGGGTTTGGCTCTTCTGATTCATCCGGTCCCGCCGGTCCCGGCCGAAATAGAATTCATCCAGGGCGGCGGACAGGGAGGGATACGGCCGCTGCAGGGCGGTGTCAAGGCTCAGATACTGGAAGGGCAGCACGCCCGCCATGAGCCCGTCCGGAGCCATCTGGGCGGTAGGCCGCGCCATGCCGGGCATGCGGGCAAACAAGGCACATACCACCTTCGCCAGCTCCGGCACGTTCAAATCGCTCAAATCCGTCCGGTGCATCCCCGCTGCCCGAAACGCGATTTCCCGGGCCGCCACAGGCGACAGCCCCCGGATGGAAGCGGACAGCGCTTTGTCCAGGGGGCCGGACAGGGCGTTGAGCTTATCCGTCAGCGCTTCTTCCGTGAGCGCGGCAGGGTCCAGCTTATCCTGGACGGGCGGCGGCACAAAGGGCAGCCCCGGCAGCGCCTGGCGCACCCGGCTCATATCGCCGGATACATGGCGGATGGCGTCGATAATGCGGCCGTCCTTCACCAGCGTCAGGTTGCTGTGGCGGCCCATCAATTCCAGATACAGCTCCCGGGGGGCGGTGTCCCCCAGCTCGTCCTTGTTTTCAATGGTCAAACGCAGCACCCGGTCGCCGCCCAATTGCTCCAGGGCGGTAATGCGTCCGCTTTGCAGGTGCTTGCGCATGAGCATGCAAAACATAGGCGCGTCGGCGGGATTTTGATAATTGGCCTGGGTCAGATGGGCCCGGGCAAAGGAAGGGGCAGCGGATAAAAGCAATTTGTGGTTTTTCCCCTGGGAGCGAATGACCAGCACCAGCATATCCTTTTCAGGCTGGGTCACCTTTTCAATGCGCCCATCCCGCAATGCGTCCCACAGTTCCCGGGCCATGAAGCCCAGGGTCAGGCCGTCCATTGGCATAAATGATGATCTCCTTCTTGCCTGTATCGTTCTTGATAACTCATGTATCTTAATAAGCTCTAAGTTCCAAGTTCTAAGAATAATAATTATGCCATTTTATACCAACAAAATCAGCTTGGAACTCAGATCTTTGAACTGTCAGAGACATAAAGTGTTCCTTTACAGTCGATTCTTCCTTCTCAATCCTTGTAAACCTTGGCGTAGATGATTCCCAGCCCCGCCCCGCCGATGAGATTGCCCAGGGTGACAGGCAGAAGGTTCTTGAGCAAATAATTCCCCCAGGTGACAACAGCCGTAAAGTTTTCCGGCAGGACCCCATTCGCGCCGTACCGGTAAGCGGGGAAGGAGCTGCCCAGGGTCTTTCCGATGGTGATGCCCAGGGGCACATAATACATATTGGCCACCGAATGCTCAAAGCCGCACAGCACGAAGGCCATCACCGGGAAAAAGCAGCAAGCAGCCTTGCCCCCCGCGCTGTCCGACCCGGAGGCCATCCACACCGCGCCGCACACCAGCACATTGCAGCCGATGCCACGAAGCAGCGCGGCGCCAAAGGGAAGATTGCATTTGTTCAGCGCCGTGGTCACTGCGGTGTTAAACAGGGCTTCATTTTCCAAAAAACCGCTGGCGCACACCAGCCGGGCCATCAGATACGCCCCCAGCATATTGCCCAAATACACCAGGCCCCAATTGCGCATGACCCCGCCCAGGGAAACCCTGCCGTTTGAAAGCGGGCCCGCCATCAGGCAATTGCCGGTAAACAATTCGGCCCCGGCCAGCACCACAAGCATCAAGCCCACCGGGAACACGCAGGCCCCCGTCAGCTTGCCCATTCCTCCGCCAATGGCGGCGGAAGCCACGGCGCTGCCCAGGCCCCCGAAAGCAATATACATGCCCGCCAGCAGGCCCAGCAGCAGGCATTTTACCGGATGCAGCCCGGCCTTTCCCCCGGCGATGGTTTCCCATTTCTTCGCAATCTCTTTGGATGACAGCATGCGTACTCCTCCTTGGTATGTTTATCTGGTATCTTTCAGTTAGGAGTTAGGAGTGAAGATTTAATAGTTTACAAATGAAATGAAACAGTTTTCAACTCCTCACTCCTCGCTCCTAACTCCTAACTGATTGAAAGCGTTTATATCCTGCACCGTCCCACCGCGCTGCGCCAGGCATCCAGGAAGGCGCGCATGGAAGGATAGCGGTCCGCCTTTTTTTCCTGGACCGCCCGGCTGGCCGCCTCAAACAGGGGCCGGGGGCCGGCCCAGGCTTTTCGGGATCGGTCGTCATTGCTGCCGAAAAAGGCAAAGGCCAGGGCAGCCATATTATAAGCTGTGGTGGTTTCGTCCAGGACGGCGTTCAATTCGTATTCCTCCGGGGCCATAAAGCGGGAGGAGCCCAGCAGGCGGCCCTTATCGTTATAAGCGGGCTTTTGCCGGTAATGGCTGATATCGCAGATCACGGCCTCATAGGTGCCAAAATCAATCAGCGCGTGTCCCCCGTGGAAGCCGGAGGCAATCATGCCATCCAGCGCCAGGCGGGCATGGAGATCAAAAATGCCATCCAGCATGGTCAGGGTCGTATGCAGAGGCAGCCGCCGAATCCTGTCCAGCATTTCCCGGTCTGGGCCGTCATAGCCCAAGGGCCAGGCGTCCCGCCATTCAAAGATAGCGGCATAGCCGTCCCCCGCCTCTCCATGGGCCAGCAGCCGGGTCAGCGCCGGATAATCCCGCTCGTACAGGGGCATGGCCTGGGCCAGGGTGTAAATGGCATCCGCTGGAAGCGCAGGAGAGCCGATGGTTTCCGCTCCGGCATATTTAATGAACAGCTTGCCGTAACGGCCCTTGACCCCAAAGAGCAGGTTGCCGGAGGCATGGCCGTCCAGCACGCAGAAAACGGTTCCATAGGGCTTGAGCCAGCGCAGATCAGGCTCTTGATACGCCTGGTATTCCACATTGTCAATGGAATAAACATTGGGTTCCCTGCGCATTCCTTCCATGAAACCGCCTCCTTCCGCAAGGGCATTTACGAACATAACCCATTATACAACAAAAAATTCATTCCGTACAGAGGGCGGAATGAATCGATAAAGTTGTCTGTTGCCTATGTGTCCTTGGGCTTTGCCCGGAACAGCAGGGCGGTGATCAGGCCAAAGAAAACGGCGGCGGCGATGGCCCCGGAGGAAGCGCTGACACCGCCGGTAAAAGCCCCCAGCAGGCCGGTTTCCTGCACCGCGGCAATAGCGCCTTGGGCCAACGCATGGCCAAAGCCCGTCAGCGGCACGGTGGCCCCGGCGCCGGCAAAACGCACCAGCGGCCCGTACAGGCCCGCGGCGCTCAGCAGCACTCCGGCTACTACATAGGAAACCAGAATGCGGGCAGGGGTCAGCTTGGTTTTCAAAATCAGCGCCTCCCCTACCACGCAAAACAAGCCGCCCACGAAAAACGCCTTCAAATAAACCGTCAATTTCCTTCTCCTCCTTCCAGCACCAGGGCATGAGCCACCCCAGGAATGGATTCCCCCTGCTGGCTGGTGGTGGTGCTCAGCAGCGCGCCGGTAGCCATGAACAGCACCCGCTTCCATTCGCCGCTTTTCAGCCTGGGCAGAATCATGGCACTGAGCACCGAGGCGGAGCAGCCACAGCCGCTGCCGCCAGCGTGCACATCCTCCTTTGGATCGAACACGCACAGGCCGCAGTCCATATGCTTTTCCTCCGGCAGGGCAAAGCCTGCCTGCTCCATGAGCTCCTCCAGCAGGCTGCCGCCCACCCTGCCCAGGTCGCCGGTGATAATTTTATCATAATCCGACGCTTTCCTTCCAGTATCCAAAAAGTGATGGATCAACGTGTCTGCCGCGGCGGGGGCCATGGCAGCGCCCATATTGTTGGCGTCCTTGATGCCCATATCCTTGATTTGCCCGACGGTGGCCAGGGAAATGCGGGCCAGGGCCGGGCCTTCCGCGCTCACCAGGCAGGCCCCCGCCCCGGTCACCGTCCATTGGGCGGCGGGGGTGCGCTGATTCCCGTATTCCAGGGGAAAACGGTACTGCCGCTCCGCCGTGCAGTAATGGCTGCCCGCAGCGCACAGCACCGGGTCGGCATAGCCCCCGTCCGCCAGGATGGCGCCCAACAGCAGGGCTTCCGCCATGGTGGAGCAGGCGCCGTACAGGCCCAGGAAGGGAATTTCCAATTGCCTGGCCGCCAAAGACGCGGCCATGATCTGGTTCAGCAGATCGCCTCCCAGCATGGCCTGCACCTGTTCAGGCTCTGCCTTGGCCTTTTTCAGACAGCGGGAGCACGCTTCCTGAAAGATCGCGCATTCCGCCTGCTCATAGCTGCTTTGCCCGTACAGGGGATCGTCCAGCGCCAGATCAAACAGGGCGCTCAAGGGCCCCCGGCCTTCCTTGGGCCCCACCACCGCCGCGCTGGACACGATCCGGGGCCGGTTTCCAAATTCGATGGTATGCGCTCCTACTCGATGCCGGGTCATGTTGTTTCTGTCCCTTTCTTCATTTATTTGATCGCTTTGCGAGGCTCAAATTTTTTCTCACCATCGAATGAAATAATACAATATTCCCACCGCTGCCGATGCGCTGATGCCGTACACCAGCACCGGCCCGGCTATGGAGAACAGCCTGACGCCGGTTCCCATGATCCAGCCTTCCGGCTTGAATTCCATGGCCGGGGCCACCATGGCGTTGGCAAAGCCCGTGGTAGGCACCAGGGTGCCCGCTCCCGCGTACCGGGCGATCCGGTCAAAAACACCGATGCCGGTAAGGAAAGCGGTGAGAAATATCAAAGCCACGGAAGCGAAGGTTAAGGAAGCGGCGGAGGAAAGCCCCAGCCATGCGTGTGCCCCGTCAGCCAAAGCCTGGCCCAGCACGCAGATCAATCCGCCCACCCAGAACGCCCGGAAACATCCCTGCCCGAACGCGGATTTGGGCGTCATTCGTTTGACCAGGGCGGCATAACGCTCTCTGGCAAATTTGTTTTGCGCGTTATTTTCCTTCTTTTCCTGCATGGGGCGTCATCCTTTCATTTCGGGTTTTAGGGAGGGAAGGAGCCGGGCGGACGCGGATCTCCCGCCTCCCGGGCCGGGGCAGATCATCCAGCGGATGAAAAAAATCAGTGTGTCCCATCATGGCGTTATCCTTTCAGTTCATCAGGCCAAATAATAGTACCCCAGCCGTTTTGCCGATGGCCAGGGCCGCGGCAGCAAAGCGCATATCTGCGGAAATGCTGAGCCGGTCAAAAAACACAGGCACCACCTCCACCGCTTCCGCCAGGCCGGAGGCCAGCATGCCCACGAAAAAGCCCCCCAGCGCCATGGCCCCGGCCCCGAAAGCATCCGGCAAGCATCCCGCCGCCCGGACCGCCCCCATGGCGGAGCCTAAGGCCAGGGCCAGGCCGCACAAACGCATATCCGCTTTGGCGTTCAGAATATCCGTCAGCCGCATGGGCAATTGCAGCATCATCCACAGGGGCGCGGCGCAGATGCCTACGGTGACGCCCCCCAGCAGCCCCAGAAAAATTTCCAGCGCGATATCTACGATCATGGCGTCAGCCCCGAAGCCTGCTCCGCCGCATGCCGGTATTCCTCCAGCTTGATTTCCAAGGGAGCCACCGAGCGGCGCTTTCCCAGCAGGGCGTAAAACAGCGACACGCCCAAGAACACCCCCGCCGCGTAAGGGCCGGTAATCAGCCAGGGGGTTTCCGCCTGATGGCCGGTAATGAACCGGAACAGGGACTGCTGGGCGTCCAGCATATTCACGTCGGCGTGAAACCAGGTAATGGCTAAAGCGCTGCCCACCAGCAGCACCAGAAACGCGAAGGCCGTGCGCAGGGGACGGGCCTGGTTTCTTTTTTCCTCCGGCAGGATATGCAGAAAGCATTCAGGGGGCCCCAGCACCGTTACCTCCGGGCACACCTTCACGACGGATTTCACCACCGCCATAGCGGGCAGCCGCCACACCCCTTCTTTTGTAACGCACTCCACCGGCAGGTCCATCACCTTTTCCCCGCCGCTGTCCAGGGCATCGGCCACATGGCGCACAAGAAGCGTTTCCCCCGGTCGGACGGTGGCCCGGGCCTTGAGCTGCAAATACAGCATGGCTTTCACCTCTTTCCATCGTTTCCATCATGCCCGAAAAAAGCGAAATCTATGAACTGAAAAAGGTGAAAAAGAAAGAGAAAAAACGTCAAAAAAATTACAATACAAGCATCGCGCCTTAAAATGCGCTCGTTTCCCGCTGTTCCTTTGCGCTTATGAATAGATTGTTAATTGTTTACAATTGACTTTTTTCGGATTGCAAATTTGGCTTTTTTCAAGTATAATACATCCATGGCTGAAAGCCAAAAATATGTGGAGGATTATCTTATGAAGAAACTGATTGCTCTTATTCTGTCTGTGATGATGATGGCCTGCTGCTTTGCCGCCGTGGCGGAAGACGCCCCGGTGAAACTGGGCCAGGTGCAGTACGCGGCTCACGGCTCTCAGGCTTTCGCCGTGATCACCGTGGCCGTGCAGGGCGACACTGTCTGCGCCGCCTGGATCGACGAATACCAGGTCATGAGCGGCGAAGGCGTGGTGGGCGTTCCCAACAGCGACGCCGCCTTCGGCGCCAACATCGTTGGCAGCGAGGATGGCAAGGTGCTGGCCTCCAAGCGCGTGAACAACACCTATTACAGCGGCAACATGGCCGCCAAGGGCGGCGCCACCCAGGAGCTGCTGGTGAGCTGGCAGGCCATCGAAGCCTTCGTGGCGGGCAAGACCATCGCCGAGCTGGAAGCCTATGCCGCTGATAAGGCTGCCGCCGCTGGCGTGGATGTGATTTCCGGCGCCACCCTGGCCGACACCGTGAACTATCTCAAGGGCATCATCGCCGCCGCCAACGTGGCCGCCGGCATCCAGACCGGTCACTACACCGTGTACAACCAGACCGGCGAAACCGT
>CAMOUF010000266.1 GCA_946626395.1 uncultured Clostridia bacterium | reverse complement strand
CGCTACTCTCTGAGCTACCGTACTCACAAGTCAAAACTCATCTCAGAACTAACTGTCGTTTCTATCAATCTCTCTGTATCGTTTTCAAGATTCCTGCGCTCCGCTCCTCCGTTCCGCCTCTCGGCTTCCCTCGGGGGCTTCCCTTGAGCGCTCGATTAGAATACCACAATCAGGGCCTTTATGTCAATGACTTTTTGAAATTTTTTAAGGAATTTTTGAAGGATTTTTAAGATAGACGAACAATTCACTTTTTATCATTTTCGATTGTTCGTCACTATATCAGGATAATCCTGCATGATCCTTCCAATAATGTTCGGAAATCAAAAGAACAAATGTTCTTATTCATCAATTTCCAGTATCTCAAATTCCTTCGATGGGCATACGAAATGAGGGTGATGCGATTGACAGGGTTAAAGAAAGTGATCGGGCTGCCGGTGATGATCAACGGCAAGCAACGGGGCAGCGTGGTGCGGGGAGTGCTGACGGAGGACGGGAGAAGCCTGCGGGGGCTGGTGATCCGGGGCGGGCTGAGAGGCACCCGCTGGCTGCCCAGGGAGCAGATTTCCCTGGTGGGCAAAATATGCGTGATTGCCAACGGGAAAGGCCGGCGGCTGCCCAAGGACGCCGATTACCATTTATTCCGGGTGACCGATCCGGAGGGCGTTCGCATGGGGATCGTGACGGACGCGCTGTTTCAGGAAGACACGCTGCGGGTGGCGGCGCTGGAAATATCCGGCGGCCCGCTGGACGATCTGATCAGCGGGCGCTGGTACGCCACGGCCTTTCACGTGCAAAGCCTGGGAGACGTGGGGCACGTCACGATCCCTGACAGACGGGAGGAGGTGAATCACTCGTGAGCAAATATCTGCTTTTGTGCGCGGCCGGGTATCTGATGGGCATGAAGCACCAATGGTTCTGCCGGCACATCTGTTGGGCCGGATTATGGAAGAAAACGCGGAAAATGCTCAGGCATATGTAAAGGCACTGTTCCGGGTCCTCGGCATGGGAGCGTCTTTTCATGGGCGGCGGCTCCCATGCCGCGAATAGTATTCTGAAAGAAGGCGCTTGGCCAATGGACATTCTGCCTGTTTCCCGGGGGATTTCCCGGCGCTGGCGCTGGATCATCGGGGTGGGGGCGGCGGCAGGGATCGCGGCGGTCTGGCCGCCCATGAGCAAGCTGGCCGGGCAAATCTTGCTGGCGCTGCTGCTGGCCGCCATGGCGCTGCCCCTATGCAGAAAAATGGAGCGAAAATTCAGCCGGAAAATGAGCGCCTGGGCTGCGGTGGCGGCGCTGCTGCTTTTCTTCGCGGCACTATTGGGCCTTTTGACCCCGCGGCTTCTTTCCCAGGCGACGCTGCTGATGGCCCAGGCCCCGGCGCTGCTTCGGCAGATGACGCAATCCTGGAATGATCTGAACCGATACGAATTTTTCCGGCGTCTGCGTTTGGCGGACATGGGCCCGGAAAGCTGGCTTCATCAGCTTTCCGACTGGGCGGCGGCCAGCCTGCCGCGGTGGATCGCGGGCATTGGGGCGGGAGCGGACGCCCTGAGCCGGGCATTTTTATCCCCCGTATTGGCGTATTATTTTCTCAGGGACAGGGAAACCTTTTGTTATCGGCTGTCCCTGTGGATTCCCGGCAAGCACCGGAAGCGGATGCTGACCGCCGTGCAGGAGATGCGCCGGGAGGCGGGGGGCTATGTGCGGGGCCAGGCGCTGGTGGCGCTGGCGGTGGCGCTGCTGACGGCGGCGGGGCTGATGCTGGTGGGGATTCCCGCGTGGCTGGCCCTGGGGCTGCTGATGGGGCTGTGTGAATTCATTCCTTATATCGGGCCCCTCATCGGCGGCATTCCCATCGTGCTGTTTTCCCTGCCCCTGGGGGTCCGGACGCTGCTGTGGGCGCTGGGGGTGACGGTGCTGGTACAGCAATTGGAGGGGTATTTTTTATCGCCCCGGCTGATGGCGGGAGCCACGGGGCTGCATCCCGTGGCGGTGATTTTGCTTTTATCGGCGGGGGGATATCTGGGCGGGCTGATGGGGATGGTGGCCGCCGTGCCCGCGTTCGTGTGCGTGCGGGGGGCGGCCAGGGTGCTGTATGAAACGAGGGAGAAAGAGCAGTTCTAAGTTCATAGTTCTAAGTTCTAAGCTGATAGTGATCTTCGGCGCGCAGACAGGTGATAACAAAATCAGCTTGGAACTTTGAACTCTCCCTGCCAGCCCCGACCCCTTTTTGCATACAATGTAAAAAAATTTCAGCATAAATTTTACAGAATGACTGCATTATTTCCGTTTTCGCCTTGCGGTGGTGGAATAAATCGTGTATAATAGATGAGGAAAGAGGGAGGGAGCGCAATGACTGACCGATTTGAAACCATGAAGCTCAGCCCGCTGCCGGAAGGAAACGAAACCGCTTCCGATATTCTTGCGCACGTTTATCGCGCCCTGCAGGACAAAGGCTATGATCCCATCACGCAATTGGTGGGCTTTGTGCTGACGGGCGATCCTACCTATATTACCAGCTACCAGGGCGCCCGCAGCCTGATCTGCCGATTGGAGCGGGACGAGATTCTGGAAGAATTGGTACGCTATTACGTGGAAAACAGGCTGGACAAATGAGCGGACGAATACTGGCACTGGACGTGGGCGACCGGCGCATCGGCATCGCCCTGAGCGATGAAACGCAGCTGATCGCCACCCCGCACAGCGTATACACCCGGGTGGGGTGGGGGCCCGACGTGAAGCACATTCAGCGATTATTTACCGAAAACAATGCGGTGCTGGTGGTGTGCGGGCTGCCGAAAAACATGGACGGCTCGGAGGGGTTTCAGGCCGAAAAGGTGAAGTCCTTCGCCCAGCAGCTGATCAAGGCGGGCCTGCCCCTGGAATTCCAGGACGAGCGGCTGAGCACCGTATCCGCCCATCAGGCGCTGATCGAGGGCGGCATGCAACGGGACGAGCGCAAGGGCACAGTGGACAAGGTGGCCGCCGCCGTGATCCTGCAGACCTACCTGGACGCCCACAGGCAATAACAGGCAAAAACGCATTCGCCGCCGGGGGGTTCCCCTTTGGCGCGCATCATAATTCAACGGAGGAAATATTCCATGGCTGATGATTTCAACAATATTCCCGAGGAAGAGCTGCCCGAAGGCATCATCGAACTGACGGACGAGGACGGCGTGACCACCCAGTTTGAATACCTGACCACCATTGACCACGAGGGCGAACTGTACGTGGTGCTGATGGTGGCCCAGGACGAGGAGCAGGACGACGAGGAAGGCGAAGTGCTGATCCTGAAAATCGAAAAGGACCCGGAAACCGACGAGGACATCTATGTGTCCGTAGACGACGACGCCATCTCCCAGGCCGTGTTCGACAAGTTCCTGGCCATGATGGACGAAGAGGACGAATAAGGCGCTTTTCTCATGCCCCCGTGATTGCGGGGGATTTTTTTATTCTGGGGGGAAACCATTCTTTGGAGCCCAAAGAATGGTTTCCCCCAGACCCCCTTCCGAGAAAAGCTATTCGGGAAGAACATGGAAGGAATCTATTATGTTGATTCCCGCTGTTACGATAAGAAGCGAAAATATACTTGTTATCATTACGCTTCTGGCCCGGCGGCGGGGAGCCGCCCCCCCCCGCTGCTTTGCACTCTCGGTGAGGGGGGGGAGAACACTAAGGGAAAGGATACTTTTCGCTT
>CAMOUF010000265.1 GCA_946626395.1 uncultured Clostridia bacterium | reverse complement strand
TCCGCGAAGGCTGCCACCACCTGGGCGCCTGCCGGGTCGTTCAGGGCGATCTGCATCAGGCTCAAAGGCTGGCGGTTCTTTACCTTCTGCTTTTCCCGGATGGAGCGGGTCAGGCGGATCACGCGGCGCACCAATTCCACGTCGGCAATGAGCTTGTCGTCAGCATAGGCCGCGGGAATATCCGGCCAGGCAGCCAGATGCACGGATTCCTCGCCGGTCAAAATCTGATACAGCTTTTCGCTGAGAATGGGGGCCACGGGAGCGTAGAGCTTGATCAGGTTCACCAGCACGTAATACAGGGTGTCGTAAGCGGCCTGCTTGTCCTCGGTCATTTCGCTGCCCCAGAACCGGCGGCGGGAACGGCGGATGTACCAGTTGGTCAGGCCGTCCATCAGGCTCACCAGGGGGGTCACGTAGCCGTCCACCTGGTAGGCGTCCATGGCTTCCCGGATGGTCTTTTCCGTCTGCTGCAGCTTGGCCAGAATCCAGCGGTCCAGCTGATGGCTGGTTTTCGGTTCCTTCAGCTCGGTGGGGTGATAGCCGTCCACGTTGGCGTAGGAGATATAGAAGTTGGCCGCGTTCCACAGGGGGGCCACCAGCTGCTGGTAAGCGTCCTTTAAGCCGTCGTCGTCAAATTTCAGGTCGCCCATGAGCATGGCGTTGCTCTGGTACAGGTACAGCCGGAAGGCATCGGTGCCATAGCCCCGCATGAGCTCCATGGGGTCGGTGTAATTCCTGCTGGATTTGCTCAGCTTCTTTCCGTCCTTGGCCAGCAATGTGCCGTGGACGATGCAGTTCTTGAAGGCGGGGCGGCCAAACAGCGCCACGGCCATCACGTGCATATAATAGAACCAGCAGCGGATCTGGCCGGTGTATTCCACGATAAAGTCGCAGGGGAAGTGGGTCTCGAACCAATCCTTGTTTTCAAAGGGATAGTGCTTCTGGGCGTAGGTGACGGAGCCGGACTCAAACCAGCAGTCCAGCACCTCGGGCACGCGCCGCATGGTGCCGCCGCAGGCGCAGGGGAAGGTCACCTGGTCCATGTACTGGCGGTGCAGGTCGGTCAGCTCGATGCCGCTGACCTCTTTGATTTCCTGGATGCTGCCCAGCACCCTGCGCTCCTTGCAGCAGTCGCATTCCCAGATGGGGATGGGGGTGCTCCAGTAGCGGTTGCGGGAAATGTTCCAGTCCCGGGCGTTTTCCAGCCAGTTGCCGAACCGGCCGTGCTTCACCCCTTCGGGCACCCAGTTGATCTTTTCGTTTTCCTCGATCAATTGGGGCTTGATCTTTTCGATGTTGAAGTACCAGGCGCTCATGGCCTTGTAGATCAGAGGGTTCTTGCAGCGCCAGCAGTGGGGATAGTTATGCACCAGGGTGCCGTCGGCCACAGCCTTGTCGTTGGCATACAGGAACCGGACGATGATGGGGTTCATCTCGATCACGTTCCGGGTCTTGCTGTCCTCGAAGAAGTCGGTCACTTCCTCGGTAAAGTGGCCCTTGGCGTCCACGGGGTTCACGATGTCGGTGGGGATGCCATTCTTGCGGCAGGTCCAATAGTCGTCCTCGCCAAAGGCGGGGGCGGTGTGCACGATGCCCACGCCCTCGGCGGCGTCCACGTAATCCGCGGGAATGATGCGGAAAGCACCGTCCTTGCGCATGAAAGCAAAGTAGGGCAGCAGGGGAGTATACAGCTTGCCCAGCATGTCCTTGCCCTGCACGCGCTTGACAATGTTGGGGGTGTCCCCAAACACGTTTTTAAAGCTGGCCAGGGTGTTTTCGCAGGCCACGTAAATCTGCTCGCCCACGTCCACGTAAGCGTAGATGAGGCTTTCGTTCACGGACAGGGCCAGGTTGGAGGGCAAGGTCCAGGGGGTGGTGGTCCAGGCCAGGTAATACACCGGCTTGCCGTTCAGTTCCGGTTCGCTTTCGGACTTGAACTTGGCGATGATCCAGCGGTCCTGCCGGGGCCGGGTGGAATCGCTTTCGCGGGTATCGGAAATGGACAGGCTGGTTTCGCAGTGCATGCAGTAAGGCGTCACGCGATAACCGGAATAAATGAGGCCCTTGTCGTAGCAGGTCTTGAAGGCCCACATCACGCTCTCCATAAACTGGGGCGTCATGGTTTTGTAGGCGTGGTCGTAGTCCACCCAGCGGGCCATTTCCTCGATGTATTCCCGCCAGGCTTCGTTGTTGCTGCTCACGATTTCCCGGCATTCGTTGTTAAAGGCCGCCATGCCCACGTGCATGCCCTTGAACTGGGGGAAGCGGGCGGCTTCGTCCGTGGCGTCCTGCACCATGCGGTGCCACTTCTGGTTCACCTGGCCGTCCACCCGGGCGGCTTCGTCCCCGGCTTCCAGGGAGGTGGTCTTTTCAATGATGCTCTTGTCCCCGATGCCCAGCAGCTTTTCGGCCTGGTTCTCGATGGGCAGGCCGTGGCAGTCCCAGCCCCACACCCGGGGAACGCTGTTGCCCCGCATGGTCCAGTAGCGGGCGATCATATCTTTAATAAAAGAAACCAGCACCGTGCCATGGTGCGGCTTTCCGGTGGGGAAGGGCGGGCCGTCATAGAACACGACCTCGCTGTTTTTCCCTTCCAGGGATTTTTCAAAGGTATGGTTTTCCTTCCAGAAGGACAGCACGTCCCTCTGCAGAGAGGATAAATCCAGCCTGGCGTCCAGCTCTGTGTATTTCAAACCCCAAGACCTCCCAACAAATCATTGTGTATCCTGGAAATTATACTATAATTGGCTTTCAAAATCAACTGGCAACTTTGAGGGAACACAACTTTGAGGGAATAGGCAATAGGCATTAGGCAATAGATGAAAGAGTGAAGAGTACAGGGAATATAGCACACACAAAAAACGAATCCGGACTTGGAACGACGAAAATATCGGAACTCTGAACTCTCTTTCTATTGCCTAATGCCTAACACCTAATGCCTATTGCCTGCTCGCTTAAAGCGTTCTTTATACGGCAGAACAGTATCCTTGTTATAAAATGATCATTGCTTCCTAATTTTCCCTTCCGAATGAATATTCTTTCTTGGAATTTTATGATATAATGAAAAAGAACGTCGGAGGCGAGCCGGTTTGATATCCGGCGGGGCTGAAAAACCGACGCTGAATTGTTTGCATCAATCAGCAAAAGAAAACAAGGGATTTGGAAAGGAGCGGAGAATATGATTTCTGACACCCCGATCATTGCCCGGGCGGACATGATGCGCTGTGCCCTGTGCGCCGACGCGCCCTGCGACGCGGTATGCGAAAAGCTGAAGCCGTCCTCTTTCCTGCGGAGCGTTTGGTTTGAGAATGAACAGACCGCGGCCTGCCGCCTGCCGGATGAAAACCCCTGCCTGACCTGCTCCGCCCCCTGCGAACGGGCCTGCGTCCGGGCCAGGGAAGTGCCCATCCGGGATCTGATGAACCGGCTGTATTACCAGGTAAAGCCCGAATGCGAAACGCCGCTGCCGCAGGACGAAGAAAGGCTGCAATGCGACCTGTGCGGCGTTCCGCTGGAGAATCCCTTTTTACTCTCCTCCTCCGTGGTGGCCAGCACCTATGATATGTGCGCCCGGGCCTTTGAAGCTGGCTGGGCGGGGGCATGCTTTAAAACCATCTGCACCCTGGATATCCACGAGGCGTCCCCCCGCTTTTCCGCCTTGACCGGCGGCGACGGCAGCATCATCGGCTTTAAGAATATCGAGCAATTGTCGGATCACAGCGTGGCGGAAAACATGGAAGTGTTCCGCAGGCTGAAAAAGAAGTATCCCTCCAAATTCATCCTGGCCTCCATCATGGGCCAGCATGAGCGGGAATGGGGCGAATTGGCCCGGCTGTGCCAGGAAAACGGCGCGGATGCGGTGGAGCTGAATTTCTCCTGCCCCAACATGATGGAAGAGGGCCTGGGCAGCGATATCGGCCAGGTGCCGGAATTGGTGGAGCGGTTTACCGCCGCCGCCAAGGGGGCCTGCCATATTCCCGTGCTGGCCAAGCTGACCCCCAATGTGGCGGCTATGAGCCCTGCCGGGAAAGCCGCCCGGCGCGGCGGCGCGGACGGCCTGGCCGCCATCAACACCATCAAATCCATTGTGGGCGTCAGTCCTCACACCTATGTGTCCGCCCCCGCTGTGCGTGGACACAGCGCCGTGGGCGGCTACAGCGGCAATGCCGTCAAGCCCATTGCCCTCCGGTTCATTTCGGAGCTGGCGCAGAATCCCCAGTTGAAGGGCATGCACCTGTCGGCCATGGGCGGGGTGGAAACCTGGCTGGACGCCCTGGAATTTATCCTGCTGGGCGGCGGCTCCATTCAGGTGACCACCGCGGTGATGCAGTACGGCTACCGGATCATCGAGGATTTGAAAAGCGGCCTGAACCTGTATCTGGCGGAAAAAGGCTTTGCCAGCGTGAAGGAGGCCATCGGCCTGGGCCTGGATTCCTTAAGCCCTACCACCGATGTCCTGGAACGGGATACCGTCCTTTTCCCCCAGTTTATCCGGGAGAGATGCATCGGGTGCGGCCGCTGCGAGATTTCCTGCGCGGACGGCGGCCACCAGGCCATCCGGCTGGATGAAAACCGCCGCCCCAGGCTGAACGGCAAAAACTGCGTGGGATGCCATCTGTGCCTGCTGGTGTGCCCCCAAAGGGCCATCACCTCCGGCGTCAAGCGCATCAGCCGATAAAGGCCCCGCGCATGAAAAAAACGTAACTGTTCAGACGAACATGGAGTTCAGGGAGGAGGGCAAAACCTCTCCGCCCCTGCGGGGCACCTCCCCTGATAGGGGAGGCAAATATAGGCTCCCCTATTAGGGGAGCTGGCGGCGAAGCCGACTGAGAGGTTTCTTTCAAATGGATGAAGCGCCCTGCAACCCTTTACGACTAAACAGTTGCAAAAATTCAAACAAGAACATGGTGAAGTACGATGATACGAAAACTGATCAAACAAATGCTGGCGGCCCAATCCCTGTCCGCGCTGACGGTGTCCCTTTGCCTGCTGATCGACAACATCATGATCTGCCGTTTTTTGGGCGTGCAGGCCGTGGCCGCCTACGGGCTGGCAAACCCCGTTCTGCTGGTGATCGGGGCCATTGGCAGCATGCTGGCAGCGGGCGTGCAGGTGGCGTGCAGCAAATCCCTGGGCAGCGGCGACCGGGCGGAAACCAACCGGGGCTATTCCTCCGCCATCGGGCTGATGCTGGGCATTTCAGTTTTGTTCATGGTATCGGTGCTGCTGCTGCGGGACCCGCTGACCGTCTTTATGGGCGCAGGCAAAGAGGGCCCGCTGTTTGAGCAGACCCGGGATTATCTGACGGGCTTCATCCTGGGCGCTCCCGGCTCCATGGGGGCGCTGGTGCTGGTGCCGTTTTTGCAGATGGCGGGGCAGAGCAATCTGCTCATTGCCGCGGTGCTGGGCATGACGGTGGCCGACGTGGGCTTCGATCTGCTCAGCGCGCTGGTTTTCCATGGGGGGATGTTCGGCATGGGCCTGGCCTCCTCCCTGAGCTATTACGCGGCCATGGTCATCGCCATGGTATATTTCCTGTCCCGAAAGTGCGTGTTCAAGTTTTCTTTCCGCTCCATCACCTGGAAGAAAATCCGGGAGCTGGCGGTGGGCGGCGTGCCCGCGCTGTTTGGCATGGCGTCCTCGGTGGTGCTGGTGTTCCTGCTCAATAAGATTCTGATGGATCTGGACGGCCACGAGGCCGTGGCGGCCTATTCCGTTCTGCTGTCCATCGGCAACGCGGGCAACTGCGTTTCCACCGGGATCGGCGGCGTATCGCTGACGCTGTCCGGCATCCTGTATCATGAGGAGGACGCCTCGGGCCTCAAGGAGCTTTTGCGCCTGCTGCCCCGGTACGCGGTGCTGCTGGGCACGGCCATGGGCGTGGTGCTGTTCGCGTTCGCCCCTGTGTTTGTGGGCATCTTCATTGCCGAGCCCGGCAAGGCCCAAACCATGACCATAGAAGGCGTTCGGCTCTTTGCCCTGGGGCTGATTCCCTGCTGCCTGAATAATATCTTCAAAAGCCTGTATCAGGGCACCGAGCGGGTGCGGTTGACGGAGATCATTTCCGTGCTGGAAGGCGCGCTGCTGCCCGCCCTGGCCGCGTTTTTGTTCAGCCGGTTCCTGGGCGTCACGGGCGTATGGCTGTTTTTCGCGGCGGGAGAATTGCTGACGCTGTGCTGCGTGGCCGGATATGTGTGGAAAAAGAACGGCAGGCCCGTGCTGGCTTCAGCGCCTTTCCTGCTGCTCAAAGACAGCTTTGGCGTAAAACCGGAGGACCTGCTGGAAAAAGATATTCATGCGCTGGACGAGGTTACCCAGGCAGCCCGGGCAGCGGAACAGTTCTGCCTGGATCACGGCCAAAGCCCCAAGACGGCGAACCACATGGCCCTGTGTATCGAGGAATTGGCTGGCAATACGGTGATTCACGGCTTTGAAAAAGATGGGAAAAACCATCTGCTCCTGCGGGTGCAGTGCAAGCAGGATCAATGGGTGCTGCGCTTCCGGGACGACTGCCGTGCCTTTGACCCCGTGAGCTATGTGCCCCAGGGTACGGAGGACGCCCTGGGCATTCGCCTGGTGATGGCCATGGCCCAGGACATCCGGTATACCTATTCCATGAATTTGAATAACCTGGTGATCAAGCTCCAGGATCAGCGCGGTTGATCCATTGCCCCATCCCTGCTGACCGCATTACACCGCGTGCTTTACGCGGTCGTGTTCCTCGGCGCGCTTGGCGTTGTTGAACCGGTCCAGGGTGCCCACCAGATAGCCGGTGATGCGGCGGATGCGCTGGAAGGGCACGTTGCCAAAGTCATAGGACAGCTCCACAAAATCGCCGTCCACCTTGATATCGATGCCCTGGGGCCGGGAACCGAACTTGGATTCCGCCCGGTCGATATACTGTTGAATTTCTTCCTGGGGCAGGGTGCCGCCCGTAACACGCACATTGCAATTGGTCATGATCTTTTCCGTCCTTTCTCCGGGCCCCGGTGTTTTCCGGCGGCCCGTTTTCATCCGTTCATCGCGCCTGAGCGCGGAGTGCTTTTCCTTACGATCAGATTATACACCGTTTGAAGCGGCTTGAAACACCCGGCGAAAAAAATTAATTTTTTTCACTGGTTTTTTGCTCCTGAGCGTCCGTCCATCTGTCCTGGCGGGCAAACAATTCGTCCAGGGTCAGGCCGCAATTCAGCGCCGTCTGAATGGTGCGGGCCTCCTCCAGATGCAGCGGCGCCAGGCCCCGCAGCTTGCGCCGGATGGTGGAATAGCTCAATCCCGCCTTTTCCGCCAGGATGCGGCTGTCCCAGCCCCGCATATACATCTGCACCATCACCTGGATATAAACGCATTCCCCGCGCATCCCCTTCACCTCGCTTCTGAATAAGAACATTTGTTCTCTTTCAAAGCCAGTATACTCCCTTTTCTCCCCCTTGTCAATTCCATTTTCACGAAAAAAACAGGCAGCAGGAAGCGTCCCTGCCGCCCGATGCCTGATATTTCTTGCTTAACGTCTATCCCCTAATATCTATTGCCTCATGCCTATTGCCTGACCTTCACTGTTCATTGATCATGGACAGCGCGCCGTAGAGCACGGAATCGTCCCCCAGGGCGGCTTTTTTCAGCACCACCGTGGGGCGGATGGAGGTCATGCAGTAGCGGTCCACCTCAGCCAGGATCTTTTCCAGGAAGAGATCGCCCACTGCCTCGATCACGCCGCCGCCGTACACCACCGCGTCGGGGCTGATGGTGTTGATCATGTTGCCGGTGGCAATGGCCAGGTAATGGCAGGCCCGGTCCACGGCTTCGGTGGCCACGGCATCATGCTCGGCCAGGGCCTTTTTCAGGGCCTTGCTCTTGAAGGCGGAGCCGTCCAGGGCGTCGGCCATCATGCATTCCCGGCCCCGGGACACCTGCTGGCGGATATAGGCGCTCATGCCCTGCTTGCTGGAGAAGGCCTCCAGGCAGCCCCGCTGGCCGCAGTTGCACAGGGGGCCTTCGGAGTCCAGGATCATGTGGCCGTATTCCGCGCCCTTGAACATGTGGCCGGTAAACAGCTTGCCATCCAGAATCAGGCCGCCGCCCATGCCGGTGCCCACGAAAAAGCCCACCACGTTCTTGTAGCCCTGCACCGCGCCATACTTGTATTCGCCCAGCACGCCCACGTTCACATCGTTGCCGATATAGAAGGGCACGCCGAATTTCTTTTCGATGGGGGTGCGGATATCATAGTCCCGCCAGGGCAGGTTGGGGGAGAAAAGCACGATGCCCTTTGCCTGGTTGATGACCCCCGGCGCGCCCGCGGCGATGGCCTTGACCTTGCTCTTTTTGATGCCCGATTCTTCCAGCATTTCCTCCACCACGGAAATGATCACCTGCTCGATGTTTTCCGAGGAGTCGCCGCCGGATTTGGTCTTTTTCTTCAGCCGGTACACCGGCTTTTCCTTTTCGTCAAATATCGCGCCCAGCACCTTCGTGCCGCCGATATCCAAGCATACGCTGTATTCCTCCGCCATGGTCGTCCCTCCGTTCATTCTGTAAAATACCGGCACTGCATATATTGCTTTTATTTTACCATAAACGACAGGAATTGACAACAGGCGCTTGATATTTCTTTCCATATTCTATATAATGGAAGCAGGTTCTATGATGGAGGGAAACGATGAAAACCAAACGGCTGGCCGAAATGGAGCAATATATATTAAGCCACGGCAGCGCCGGCATGGAGGAATTGTGCGGCGCGTTTCAGGTGTCCATGAACACGGTGCGGCGGGACGTGGCGGAATTGCTGCGGAGCGGCACGGTGGAAAAGGTATACGGCGGTGTGCGGGCGGCGGGCACGGCCCGGGGCGGCGCGGGCTGCAAAAGCGGCGTGAAGCGGGCCATTTGCTTCCGGGCGGCGCAGATGGTGCGGGACGGGGACATTATCTTCATTGACTCCGGCACCACCACCGTGGAGCTGATCGACGCCCTCAAGGACCGGCAAATCACCGTGATCACCAACAATATTCAGGTGATGGTGAAGGCCCTGGCCTATGAAAAGATCCGGGTAATCATGCTGCCCGGAGAGGTGCACCGGAACACCCTCTCCTTAACTGGCGAGGATTCCGCCGCCTATCTGAGCCATATGAACACCACCATCGCTTTCATGGCCGCCACCGGCGCATCCTTTCACGGAGTGGCCAATTCCAGCCCGCTGGAATACGCCATCAAAAAAGCCGCCATGGAGCACACCGAAAAAGCCGTGCTGCTGGTGGCGGGCTCCAAATTCGGCGTCACCAGCCTGCTGGTTTACGCCGGGCTGGAGCGCTTCCAGGCCGTGGTCACCGACAGCCGCATTCCCCGGGAATACCGTCAGCGGCTCCAGGCCCTGAACATCGACACGCAGATCGTGGAAACGGATGCCGAAATCCCCTGAGCTTTCCATGACAGATCATTTCTGTTTTTTCATTTTTATACAATAAGAGTACAATAAAAAGGGCATTTTGTCGGAAACATGACACAGTATTGACACATTGTTTCTGTACCATGTGAGCGCCCAAAAAGGTTGGCGGCTGTCTGGTTTTCGCTGCCCCCTCGGTGAAGATCTTTTGCACAGTCGTTTTATTTATCCAGCCTTCCGGGCAGTCCGCCGCTCCCCTCGCGGCGGGCTTTTTCTTTTTCTATTCATTTGTATTCATTTGAGAAAAATATTCATTTCAATTGATAATCTTGCACAATAATACAATAAATGGCAATCTATTTTCCGCCACAATACATTTTGGGGATCAATACAAAATCTTGTGAGGATTCCGCCAATCAATCCATGGTTCTTTTCTCCGTAAAGCATTAGAAAAGGAAGATTGACGTTTATCAATTCCTGGATTGCTTTCTCGGAAGGGGTCTGGGGGAAACCGCTCTTTGGGCTCCAAAGAGCGGTTTCCCCCAGAAATAGTTACTTAAAGCGCTCTTTCAAGGATCGGCTGGATCGTTAAAAGGGCCCAAAAGCTGCCTTAAAATCTGCTCCCGGTGGTTGATAAACATTTTCGTGATTTGGTAGCTGTCCGTGTCCTCATAGGCGCAGGGGTGAACGGGCCCGTTATCGAAGGAAAGGATTTCCGCCCCGGGCATACCCAGCAGAATGGGCGAATGGGTGACCACGATGAACTGGGCTTCTTCCTTGGCGCACTGATCGATTTCATACAGCAGCGTCAGCTGCCGCTGGGGGGACAGGGCGGCCTCAGGCTCGTCCAGCAGATACACGCCGTTCTGGCGGAAATTGCTCTGGGCCATGGCCAGAAAGCTCTCCCCGTGGGATTTTTGATGGAAGTGCTGAGGGGCGCCGCCCGGGCCGCGGCTGTATTCCTCCTCCATGGTGGCCACGTTATAAAAGCTCTCCGCCCGCAGAAAATAACCCCACCCCGGCTGATACACGCCCTTGGACAGGGTCAGCGCATCGCACAGGGCGGAATGGGAATCATAGGTGGAAAAGCGATAATTTTTCGTGCCGCCCTCGGGATTAAAGCCATAGGCCACGGCAATGGCTTCCAGCAGGGTGGATTTGCCGCTGCCGTTTTCCCCCACGAAGAAGGTGACCGGCGCATGGAAGGTCAGCGTTTCCATGCCCCGAAGCGCCGGGATGGACCGCAAATAGCTGTCCCGCTCCACCTTGCTCCAGTCGATCCGCAGCCCGCGGATATGCAATTCATGCTCCTGCGGCATGGTCCGACCCTCCATTCCTTCAAAGCTCCATATCAATTTGAGCTTATAAAAACAGAAGCGCCTGTGTAAGACGCTTCTGTTTTTGCGTTTCATTATTTCCCGCAGTCGCAAGGTCTCGGGGTCACATACGGCCGTTCAGGAACGGTAGTAGGTATGCTATTGTAAACAGGCGCATCCACTACTTCTCTTGCAGAAACGAGGTTGGCGGGAACAAACCCAACCTGCTTTTCATATTCCACCTGGTACCACAGGCGACCAGCTTCATCCGTATATTCGCCAATGACTTTCAGCTCCGCATTTTTCCATTCATGGCCAAGACGAGTGGAGCCGAGCACAGGTTCTCCCCAAATGATAGCGCTGCTTTCCACATACACGGTAAATGGAAACTCAACCGGCTTTACATCGTATACCTTTTCCACTGTTTCCGCAAAGGCAAAGCACGGAACCAAGAGCACGAGAACCAGGAACAGATAGGCAATTCTTTTCATCATTTCTCCCTCTTTTACGATAGTATTTGCCCCTATGTTTGGGTGCAAAGCAAGAATACACCCATTCAAACGTATTGTCAATAATGGAATTGTG
>CAMOUF010000264.1 GCA_946626395.1 uncultured Clostridia bacterium | reverse complement strand
TTAAATCAGTTAGGAGTGAGGAGTTAGGAGTGAGGAGTTAATAGTTTGCGCTTCGCGCAATAACAATTTTCAACTCCTAACTCCTCATTCCTCACTCCTCACTTGGTGATTTAAAGTGTTTTGTAAATGAACAGCTGAAGAGATAAAAAGTGTTTTTAGCGCTGCCGCGGTATGAACGGCGGCAGCGAAAAGCAGACAGCTCACAGGGCCTGACGCGGCAATTCTTTCGACATGAACAGCAGCAGGTCATCGTCATTGACGCAGGGGGCGTACTGCTCCAGCTGCTTTCCTTTGTACCACACGCCGCTGCCGTCAAAATTGTAGCCCCGTTTTACATACATTCTTTGGGCCGGGCCGTAGCCGGAATGAACGCCTACGGCCAGATAAACCTGCCGGGCATATTTTGCGGCTTCCCTTTCAGCGGCGTCCATCAGCCTGGTGCCGATGCCCCTGCGGTGTACGTGAAAGAACACGCACAGATCCTGGATTTCCGGGATGCCGCAGCCAGCCCACGGCCCCTCGGCGGGGCGCAGAACCAGCGTGCAGATGCCGGCGACGGCCCCTCTGTATTCGGCGATGAACACGATTCGCTCGTTCCGGCACTGCTCCAAATAGTACTGCGTATAGGTTTCCATGCGGGGATGCCAGCCGTAGGAGGCGTAGGTGTCATACAGCACCTGGGCATCCTCTTTTTCCATGCCGCGAATCGTTATTTCCCCATCAGAAAAAAATATATTCATGCCATTTTCCTTCGGAGGTTGTCAAAAGCAATGGCGCAATTCGCCGCCGCAGGGGGGAGAAATTGCGCCATCAATACCCGCTGGAAGAATTACAGGTTTTCCTGAATCCAGGCGGTGATCATGGGCTCGGGCTTGAAGCCGATGGACTGATCCACGAATTCGCCGTTCTTCATCAGCACCAGGCAGGGCACGGAATTGACCCGGTATTCCCCGGCCAGCTCAGGGGCGTCGTCCACGTCCACGTTGTAAAAATCCACCTTGCCCGCCAGCTTTTCGCTGATGGTTTCCACCACGGGGGCCAGCATACGGCAGGGGCCGCACCAGGTTGCGGAGAAATCCACCACCGCCACGGCGCTCTTCTTGGCTTCGGATTCAAACTGTTCCGCGTTGATCTTCTTTACCATCTTTCTAATCTCCTTTTTGTTTTTCTGGGCTCATCATGCTTACAGCGCAAAGGATATATCCATATGGCTTTCTTGGATGGGGTTCCCCCAGGATCATTTCCGTTCTTTCTGATCCAGGTACGCCACAGCGCTGAGGGCGGCCACGTTGCCTTCCCCGGCGGCCTTGATGTACTGATAGGGGGTGCCCACGATATCGCCGCAGGCAAACACGCCGGGAATGCTGGCGCACATCTTGCGGTTCACCGCCACGTGCACGCCATCCACTTCCAGGCCGGGCACCAATTGCCCCGGGGCCACCGCTTCCCGCAGCACGAACACGCCATCCACAGTATACCCATTTTCGGCGGTTTTGACAACCCGCTCCTGCCCATTGCTTTCGATGCCGGTCACCTTTTCCCGAATGACCTTCACGGCTTCCGGCAGGTGGGTATCTTCTTTGTAGGTGGGGAAGTACAGCACTTCCTTGCACACCTCAGAAAGGAAGGCCGCTTCCGCTTCCTCCCGGGGGCTGTAGCCGATCACGGCGGCCCGCTTGCCCCGGTACAGGGGCGCGTCGCAGGTGGCGCAGTAGCTCACGCCCCGTCCCAGCAGCTCGTTTTCCCCGGGCAGGGGCTTGCCCTGCACCACGCCGGTGGCCAGGATCACAGCGGAGGCCTCCAGCATTTCATCGCCGGACTGCAGGGCGAAGTAATCACCCATGGCGTATACGGCGTTCACCCGCTTTTCGGTGATCTCAATGCCCATCTGGTCCATGTGCCGCTGGAACGCCGCGGCCAGGTCCGCTCCCTTCACGGCGGGAAAACCCAGGTAATTCTGAATCTCATGGGCCTTTTCCAGCTTTTCGCTCAGGTTTTTATTGCCCAGCAGCAGCACCTTCTTGTTGCGGATGGTGGCCGTGATGGCGGCGGACAGCCCCGCCGGGCCTGTTCCGATGATGGCGATGTCGTAACGCATGTTGAAACCTCCTGGCGTCGGTTTTTCAAAAGTAGGGGATGCAGCGCAGCATGCTGATATTTTCCCCGAAGATAGAACAAATGAACGGGACAAATATCGGAAAAAATCAAACTGCGCGCTGGCCGCTTTTTCTTACAGCAGCTTCTCCACGCAGGCGGCCACGTCCTTCATGGGGGCGGTGGGCTCAAAGCGGGCCACCACATTGCCCTGACGGTCCACCACGAACTTGGTGAAGTTCCATTTGATGTCGGGATTATTCTTGTAATCCTTGTCGATCTTCTTGAGCATGGTGCCCATCATCAGCGCCATGGGGCCGTGGCCGAAGCCTTCAAAGCTCTTCTGGCTCTTTAAATACTGGAACAGGGGCAGGGCGTTTTCGCCGTTCACGTCGCTCTTTTTCATCTGGGGGAACTGGGTGTTGTATTTCAGGGTGCAGAATTCGTGGATTTCGTCGTCGGTGCCGGGGGTCTGGCCTGCGAACTGGTTGCAGGGCACGTCCACG
>CAMOUF010000263.1 GCA_946626395.1 uncultured Clostridia bacterium | reverse complement strand
GTTCACCGGGCTTTCCTTGGGCACCAGCGCCACTTCGCCCAGCATGGCGGCCCCATCGTCCATGTGGATCATCCGCTCCAAAAGCTCCTGGCCCTTGGCGGCCTTGCAGGAAACGGCCCGGCCGCCCTCAAAGGTGATGGAAAAATCCTCGATGAGCTGGCTGTTCCAGCTCAGGGGCTTCACCGCCACCAGGGTGCCTTCGCAGCGGCCCGCCAGGGGAGAGGTGAAGATTTCCTCCGTGGGCATATTGGGAATGTAGAAAGCGCCGTTTGCGTTGTTCACGGCTCCCGCGCCCTCCCACTTGGCCCCGGGGATCAGCTCCACGGTAAAGTCCGTTCCGTTTTCGCTGTGATAGCGCAGGGAGGAAAAGCCCTGGGCGTTGAGCCAGGCCGCTTTTTCCTCGATAAAGTCCGTATGCTTTTTCCAGGCCAAAACCGGGTCGTTGTCCTCCTGCACCCGCACGGTTTTTAATATGGCGTCCCACAGCCTGTCCACCGGGTTTTCCGCCTCCGGGAAGCACTTCCTCGCCCATTTTTCCGATGGATACGCGGCGATGACCCATTGGTGTTTGCCGTCGATGGCGTTGCGGTAGGGCTTTAAGATTTTGCTCCGGCTCTGCATCACAGCGGACAGCTTCTGGGGGTCGATGCCGTTCATGGCGTCCGGGTCCTCCGAGGCGATAAAGATGCGGCAGGGCAGGTCCGCCACCATCTGCTTCATCTTTTCTTCCTCCCAGGGCAGCACCGTGGCCAGCGTTTCCTGATCGGCATAGAGAAAATTCAGCCTGCTTTGCCGGTCAAAGATCCAATCCAGGTTCACCTTTTTCGCCCCGGCCTTGTAGCATTCCTCCATGATCAGGGCGGCAAAGTCGCTCTGCTCCACCGAGATGGTCAATTGCACCACCTGGCCCTTTTGCACGTTCGCCCCTGTGCGCACGATCAGCTCCGCGTATTTTTGCAGCAGCGCGTTCGATATGGCCATTCTGTTTTCCTCCTTGCTGAATATTCCAAATGTTTTTGCAGGCGTTTGTTTCGTTGGTATTATAGCATATTTGCCGGCGAAACAAAATAAGATTCATTTTTATTCTTAACAGGAATCCGGGAGCAGGATGTCAAAGTAATAAGGCGAGGTGATTGCTTTGACAAAGGCAGCAGCAAGGACGCGATTGCAGCCGCTGGAGGAAGCGCCGGATCATCGGGCAGGAAAAGCAATCATGTATTCATTCCGGAAAGCAGGCCGTTGATTTTCCCATGAACAGAAAAAATGATCTTCGATCCCTGGGCATGTTTATTGGCTCCATGCTGATTTTCGGCACCATCGGCATTTTCCGCAGAAGCATTCCGCTGCCTTCCGCTTTTCTGGCGTTTGCCCGGGGCATCCTGGGCGGACTTTTTCTGCTGGTCTTTGCAAGGCTTCTGGGAAAGGGCGCTTCCCGTCCCCTGCCGCCGCGGATCATGCTGGGGCTGGCTGCAGCGGGGGCCATGATCGGGTGCAATTGGATGCTGCTCTTTGAAGCGTACAACCATACCACGGTGGCCGTGGCGACTCTCTGTTACTACATGCAGCCCACCATCGTGATGCTGCTGTCGCCCCTGATTTTCCGGGAGAGGCTCACAGCCAGGAAAGCGGGCTGCGCCCTGGTTTCTTTGATAGGCATGACGCTTATCTCCGGCGCGGCGGACGGCGCAGCGCCGCAAAGCCGGGATATGACGGGCATCCTGCTGGGCCTGGACGCGGCGGCGCTGTATGCTGTCGTGGTGATCATGAACAAGAAGATCCGGGACATTGACGCTTATCAACGAACCACGGTGCAGCTGCTCTCCGCCGGGATCGTCATGGTGCCCTATCTGCTTTTCACAGGCGGGTTCAGCAAAATCACATGCACGCCGCTCACGCTTTGCCTGGTGCTGGTGGTGGGTATCCTTCACACGGGCGTGGCGTATGCCCTGTATTTTGGCAGCATGGAGGGGCTGAATGTTCAGTCCATCGCTGTGCTCAGCTATATTGATCCTGCCGCCGCCCTGCTTTTTTCCGCGCTGCTGCTCAAGGAGCCGCTCACGCCCATGAACCTCCTGGGCGCGGCCCTGATCATCGGCTCCGCCATGCTCAGCGAAATCAAGCCAAACCCGGAAGGGCAGCGCTGACAGACGGCTTTCGCTTTTACGATCGGCGCATTCAAAAGCCGGATTGACAGGAAGAAGCGCCCCGCATATAATGTTACTCGGCGTCGGGGAGCCCCTCAGCGCCGCATACATCGAACCGCGGCAGCCGGTTCCGGGAAAAAGAACAGCGGGAACGGAAAGAAAAATGCGCTGTCCATCGTTTCTTTATGGGGCCGCGGTATGGAAGACCCTGAAAAAACTGCCGGATGAAAGGATGAAAAACATGAAAAAGAAAACCGTGGCAGGATTTGCAATATTCGCCCTTTGCCTTTCACTGCTGTTTTCCACCGCCCTGGGGGAAACGCGGCAGGGCGTGATTTATCTGGAGGGCATGGAAGAAATCATTGAGGAAGCGCTGTTTGAAAGCCCGGAGGGCTTTTCCTTCTGGTGCGCCGCCAACGGGCTGGAAGCGGATTTCGGCACAGCTGACGGCATCGAAGGCGTGATCGTCCGGAATATCTATTCGGATGATTATATGGTGCTTTCCATGATCTCCGAAGCGGAGGCCGCGCAATATGCCGCGGCGGCGGGCGTTGACATCAAAGCGGAGGCCGCGGTATCACGGGTGCAGGTGGATGTGTCCCAAGAATTGATCGGCACCACCTTCCATTTTTCCACCCTGATCGGGGACAGGGGCCGCTACCTGCGGGCGGTGGGCGCGTACTCCCTGGAAGCCGCCGAAGGAACCGCGAAATACTTTTATCATATTCTGAACACCGTCACTTTGGCCCACCCCGACGATTGGGTTGGCCGCTATACCGACGGAAACGGCAATACCGTCGATCTGGAAAAGCGGGAAGAGGGCTATGCCATGTCCGTGTCCCTGTACCGGCTGACAGCGCTGGATGAAGGAACCGTTTCCTTCCTGGGCGAGCGCGTTCTGTTCCGCACCCTGGATGCTTCCGGAAACCCCATGACCTTGTCCTTGTATCAGGATGGGCAGGACCGCTGCGCTCTCCGGGTGGAGGAAAGCACATGGGCCTATCTGGAGCCGGGCACTGTTTTTGACGGCCTGGAAAAGCTGCCGGACTGAACGGAAAAACCGATATACTGAGAACCATGAAAAAAACGACCTGGATTTTTTGCCGGACTGGCAGAATTCCAGGTCGTTCTTTATGGGAAAATACGTTTCTTTTATTTCTCAATGCCCAGCAGCATCCGGTCGTTGTCCAGGGCCTTGCCGCTGGCCTGACGGAATTTGGCGGTCAGGTCCTGAATGGTCAGGCTTTTGCGTTCCTCTCCGGTCACGTCATAGATCACATGGCCCTGATCCATCATCAGGGTGCGGTTGCCCAGATCCAGGGCGGACTGCATGTTGTGGGTGATCATCAGGCAGGTGATGTGGTTTTCCTCCACGATGCTGCGGGTCAGGGCCAGCACCTTTTTTGCGGTGCCGGGGTCCAGGGCGGCGGTGTGCTCGTCCAGCAAAAGCACCTTGGGCACATGGTAGGTGGCCATGAGCAGGGTCAGCGCCTGCCTTTGCCCGCCGGACAAAAGGCCCACCGGCTGGTACATCCGGTCCTCCAGCCCCATTTCCAGCAGGGCCAGCCGGTCCTGAAATTCCCGCCTGTCCGCGCTGGAGACCCGGCTCAGCCAGCCGCCGTTGCCCGCGGCCAGGGCCAGGTTTTCTTCGATGCTCATGTCCGGGGCGGTGCCGCGCATGGGGTCCTGAAACAGGCGGCCAATGACCCGGGCCCGCTTGTGCTCCGGCATCCAGGTGATATCTTTCCCATCCATGATCACCTTTCCCTGGTCGGGAAAGAAGCTGCCGCAGATGGCGTTGAACAGGGTGGATTTGCCTGCGCCGTTGGCCCCGATGATGCTCACGAAATCCCCGGGATGAATATGCAGGGACAGGTTATCCAGCGCCAGCTTGGCGTTCACCGTGCCGGGGTTGAAGGTTTTGGATACTTCATTTAATATCAGCATCTTACCGTCCTCCTTCCGGCTGGGAAGCGGAGCTTCTGCGCATCCCCACGGATTTGAGCATCAGCGGCAATTGCTTTCTCAGGTACGGCCCGGAAATGGCCAGCACCACGATCACAGAGGACACCGCCTTGAGCATGAAGGCGGGCATGTTCAGCCGCAGGGCCAGGGCGTACACCAGCCGGAACAGGAACGCGCCGATCACCGCGCCCACCGCCCGCAGGGGAATGGCCCGGTGCTTGCTGATGATCACGCCGCCAATGAGCAGGGAGGCCAAGGCCACCGTCACCATGCCGCTGCCCATGTTCACGTCGTAGTTCTTCTGCTGCTGGGCCATCAGGCACCCGGACAGGGCGGTCATGGCGTTGGACACGCACAGGCCCACGGTGGTGGTGAAGGCGGGATTGATGGAGGAGGAACGCACCATGTCCGCGTTGCTGCCCGTGGCCCGGATGGCCAGGCCCAGCTTGGTGCGCAGGAATGCGCACAAAAGCACCACCACCAGCGCCACCACGATCAGCATCACGATCAGGGTGTACTGCCCGGCGAAGGGCGTGTCCTTCAGCAGGTTTTTCGCCATGGAAAACACGGTGACCGTTTTGTTCATGGGCAGGGTGGCCTTGTTGCCGGTGAGGGCCATGTTCAGGGAATACAGCCCGGTGTTTACCACGATGCCGGCCAGCAGGCTCTGCACACCCATGCGCATTTGCAGCGTGGCCGTCACAAAGCCGGAGGCCACCCCCGCCAGCATGGCCGCCGGAATGGACAGAAAGGGATAGCCCGCAATGGCCACCAGCGCGCCCACCGCCGCGCCCAGGGTAAAGCACCCGTCGGTCGACAGGTCGCACACGTTCAGCATGGAATAGGACAGGAACAGGGCCAGCACGGTCAAGCCGTTCACCAGGCCCAGCTCCAGGGCCGTCTGGCCCAGGGCAAGCAGTTTGTCAGGCGTCATGGCAGTTTTTCTCCGTTTACGTTATGATTGGATCGGCTTTTTCGCCAGGTAGAGAACGAAGGTATCGTTAAACACAATGCGGTTGCCCGCTTCCAGCACGGCGTTTCTCAGGCCGGAAAAGAAGGGGGTCTTGTAGGGCTCGGGGATCACCAGATGATCGCAGTGGGTGCCGCAGAAGGCCACGTATTCCTCCGCGGTAAACTCCCGCTGGCCGTGGTATTCCCGCTTTTCAAAATCCGTATAGCCGTAGTTGACGGCGCTGTCATATCGGAAAGCCCCGTGGGCATAGGAGGTTTCCGGCTTGAAATAGGCGGCGTACACCTGCTGGATTTTCTCATACAGCGCTTCATTGGGGGTGCGGTAATCCCCTTTGGTGAGCATCATGGCCAGCACGCCCCCCGGCCTGAGCAGAGAAAAGGTTTTGGAGAAAGCGGTTTCCTCCGGGATCCATTGGATGGTGGCAGCGGAATAAACCAGGTCGAAGGTCTGGCCGCCGAAATCATGGGTGATGAAGTCGGCGTTGACGATATGGAAGTTGGGAAAGCGCCCGTATTTTTCCTGCATCTTGGCATACAGATGCTCTCCCAGCTCGATGGCGTGATAGTCACACCCCGTGGTCAGGATGGGGTCGGTGGCCTGTCCGGTGCCGGGGCCCAGCTCCAGCACGGTTTTGTCCGGCCCGATGGCGGCGTATGCGATCAGATCCGCAAACAGAGCCGGGCTGTACCGGGGCCGGAAACGGTCGAATTGCTCCGGAATCGTGTCGAACACTTTTCGGAATTCCATGCTTGCCTTCTTTCCCTGTTTATATTTCCCGGGTGTAGATTTTTTCCTCCCCGCCCCAGTAGGCTGTTTTGTGGTCGATCACGGCAAAGCCGTATTTCTCATAGAGGTTTTCATGGTCGCTGGTGAGATACACCCGGTCAAAGCCCACGGAGGCAAGATACTTGATCGCTGCTTCGATCATCCGCTGGCTGAGGCGCTGGCCCCGGCAGGCTTCGTCCACGAACACGAACCCGATATAGGGGGTATAGGGCACGTCGGGGATGCAGTCCCTTTTCGTGACGGTGCAATAGCCGCAGACGCGCTCCCCGTCCAGGGCCGCAAGCACCCGCTCCCAGTCCGTGAAAGCGCCGCTTCGCATGTCCCGGGCCAGCGTCTTCCCCGCGTTCCAGGGGCAGGCTTCGGCATAAGCCGCCACCCGCTCCCACATGAGGGAGGAAGGGGCAAGAATTTGAATGGTCAATCGCATCTCCTCTTATAACTGCCAATGACGCGGCAATCCCGAGCGGCGTGGCGCGCCGATGAAGGGATGATTTTCTGGGGGAAACCGCTCTTTGGAGTTACTTCGCATGGCCTGCGCTGCGCTTGCCCATGCTCCTTTCGCCATGCTATTTAGCTGAAGCTGCACCATGCGTCCCTTCGGGCCGTCTGGCTATAAGAGCGGTTTCCCCCAGACTCCTTTCCGAGAAAGGCTATTCGGAAAAATATATAGGGGAGTATATTATGTCGGCTCCCGCTGTTACGATTAGGAACGAAAAGATGCTTGTATTCGTTGTGCTTCTGGCCTGGCGTCCTTTGGACGCCAGCCCGGATGCAAAGCATCCGGGGAAAGCAAGGAAAAATCCGCAGGGGAAAGTTTACTTTCCCCCTCGGATTTTCCCCGGCTTTCTGGGGCCAGAAGCCCTCTAACTTTCCGTTACCCTAACGCATCAGGCGGAGAATGTTGGGTTATACCAGTTTTGCATTTTCGCCGTTAGCGGGTTCAGGGGGATCATCCCCCCTGGTTCGGGTCTGGGGCGAACAGCCCCAGCGTTCTCCTTGCTGCGCTATGCAGTTCACCCTTGAGAACAAGTCTGTTATGGTTTTCGTTACTCTCCCAGCTCGTCGAAGCTCTCGGCGGTGGTGATGGGCTGCACAGAGGTGCAGAAGGGGGCGAAGGCGGCGGCGATGGCGTCATAGTCGAAGCCGATCAGGGCGCAGGTTTCGGTGTTCACGGTGGCGGTGCCGTTGTCAAAGGTCTTGACGGGGGTGGTCGCCACGTCCGCGCCGTTCACCAGGATGTCCGCGATCATGTTGGCGGTTTCCTTGCCCAGGTTGGCGTAGTCCACGCCGTAGCCCAGGAACGCGCCGTTCAGGGCGAAGGAGTCCGCGCCGGTGTAATGGGGGATTTTTGCTTCGGCCAGGGTTTCATAGATGGCCAGCTCGGCGGCCATGATGGGGTTGTCGGTGGGGGTGAACACGGCGTCCATGCCATCGGCGGCAATGGCGTCGGCGGCCAGCATGACCTCGGAAATATTGCTGCCAGAGTATTCCTTGAAGGAAACGCCCTTGGCGGTCAGGATTTCCTTGGCGGCGGCGATGGGCGCGGTGGAGGCGTCCTCGGAGGGGTTATACAGCAGGGCGATCTTGCTGGCCTCGGGGTTGGCGGCGAAGATCAGGTTAAAGATGGCGTTGGTATCCAGATAGTCGGAGGTGCCGGTGATGTTGGCGCCGGGGGCCTCCAGGCTGTTCACCAGGCCCGCGCCCACAGGATCGGATACCGCGGCGAACACCACGGGAATGTTTTCTACCATGCCCTGCATGGTCAGGGCCACGGGAGTGGCCACGCCCACCATCAGGTCCACGTCCTCAGCCATAAAGTTGGCGATGATCTGCTGCATCACGCTGCCGTCCAGGTTGCAGTTGTCCTCGATGATTTCAAAGGTCACGCCCTTTTCATCCCCCACGGCCTTGAGCTGGGCGCGGATGTTGGCGATGATCTGGTTCAGGGACGCGTCGTCCACAAAATTGCAGATGCCGATTTTGAAGGCTTTCTTTTCTTCCGCCAGGGACAGGGAGCACAGGGAAACCGTCATGACCAGGGCCAGAACCAAAGCGATGATCTTTTTCATGGGGAGTACCTGCCTTTCTTTTTTAGTGTGGAGGGTGGAGAGTGGAGTTTGGAGTGATTCAGTATGAAAGCCTCAAGATGATGATTTCGCTGGATCCAAATGCGCATTCTATCTTTCACTCCACACTTCACTCTCCACACTCCACACTCTTCGTTTTAGGAATACAGTATGGAGTATGAAAAAACGCCCCAACGCACATGTCCTGTGCGCTGAGGCGGAATTTCCGTGGTGCCACTCAGCTTTGCTTCCGGAGAAAGGAAGCACGCTCTGCCTCGTACATCTTGATACGCGCCGCCGGGATAACGGG
>CAMOUF010000262.1 GCA_946626395.1 uncultured Clostridia bacterium | reverse complement strand
TCCTGGGCTCCACCTTTGTGGATAAGGTGTATGTGGCCACCTACATCTGCATTCTGCTGTTTGTGATCATGTCCATCATCCTGTACAAAACCCGCTTTGGCATGCGGCTGCGCTCCTGCGGCGAGAACCCGCAGGCGTCCGCCTCCCTGGGCATCAATGTAGTGGGCATGCGCTATGCGGGCACCGTCATTTCCGGTGCGCTGGCCGGTATGGGCGGTTTCGTGTATGTGCTGACCACCGCCAACTGCTCCGCCAACGGCGATGTGGCAGGCTTTGGTTTCCTGGCCCTAGCCGTGATGATCTTCGGCAACTGGAAGCCGCTGAACATTTGCCTGGCGGCCCTGCTGTTCGGCCTGTTCAAATGCGTGGCCGCATCGTATTCCACCCTGGATATTAACGGCGACGGCGTGTACACCCTCAAGAATCTGAATATCAATACCAATATTTACCGGATGCTGCCTTATGTGATCACGCTGGTGGTGCTGGCGTTCACGTCCAAGAGCTCCCGGGCTCCCAAGGCGGAAGGCATTCCCTACGATCCGGGCAAACGATAAACCTGTTCAGCCAGAGCGGGATGAGAAAAAAGCTCATCCCGCTTTGATTGCTGTAAAAAACAGGATCAAAAGGAGGGAAAGAGCATCCAGGAATTCGCCGTTGAAATGCTGCATATTTTCAAGCGCATGGATACGAAAGAGGAAATCAGGGATTTCAGCCTGCGCCTGTTGAAAGGCGATATCCACGGGCTGCTGGGAGACAGGCAAACAGGAAAAACCCTGATCGCTCAAATGCTTTCAGGCCAGAAAAAGCCCGATCAGGGCGAAATCCGGCTGGACCAGGAAAGGGCCAGGCTCAATCGTCCCCGGGATGCCGCCGTCTGGGGAATCGGCGTGGCGGACGGATTGAATGCTTATGTTTCCGGCTTTGATCTCATGGATCATTTGCTGCTGGGGGCTGAATACGCTCCTTCAGGAAAAATCCGGAAAAAGAAAGCCCGCCTTCAGGCGGAAGAGATCATTCAGGATTTCGGCCTTCCATTTGATTTGGATGCGCTCCCCGAGGAAATGACCCAGAATCAATGGCTCTGGGCCCAGATCCTGCGATTTATTTTGCAGGAAAAGGACGTGCTGATCCTGGATGAACCGGACCGCGTGCTTTCCTCGCTGGAACTGAAGGAATTGAATGCCGTCCTGCTCAGGCTGTCCCAAGCGGGCGTTACGACCCTGGTGCTGTCTCAAAGTCCCGAAACCGTGCTGGCCCTTTGCGACGGCGTGACGGTTTTGCGCAAAAACGCAAGACCGGTCAGCTTTTCCACAGAGGAAATAACGTCGGAGCAGCTGAAAGCTGAAATGGGCGTTTTGGCTCTGCCCCAGAAAAAGGAAGTGACATTGGGCAGCGTGGCCCTGGAGGTCCGTCAGCTGACCGCGCTGGAGGCGGACGAAAAAACGGAATGCTGCAGCCGACTGTCTTTCGAGGCCAGAACAGGGGAAATCATGTGTCTGCTGGGCCGCAGCCCCCAGGGCTGGGACGCGCTGCTGCAAGCGCTCACGGGCGCCCGGCGGGCTTTCAGCGGCCGGATCAGGATGGACGGGAAAGAAATTACCGCGCTGTCTCCCTGGGAATTCAAAAAAGCGGGGATCGCGTGGGTCAGCCGGGAAGCAAGCAAGACGGAAGCGATCGCTGATCTTACGGTGGAAGAAAACCTGCTGCTGGATCGTTACGCTTTCAGCGGTTTTCAGGAAGGGGGATGGCTCCTAAGCAGAAGGCGCAGGGAAAACGCGCTGGATATCCTGGAGCGGCATGCGCTGTTCAAGGGTGTATGGCCCCGCCAATATCCCGATGATCTGACCCAGGGAACGCTGCGCCTGCTGCTGTTAAATAGGGAAATGGAGAATAAGCCCTCGCTGCTGATCGTGGATTCTCCTTACTATGGGATGAACCCGAAGGAAGCCGAAGCCATGCGGGAGCAATTATTTCTGGCCCGGGCCAGCCGATGCGCTGTGCTGATCCTGACAAATGAAGTCCAGGACGCTTTGGAATTGGCGGATCGGATCATGGTGCTGCACCGGGGAGAAGCGGTGGGTGAATTTCTGCGGGAAGATACCTTCGCTTCGGAATTGGGCTTATATATGAATGGGCAGCGCCGTCAGCACCGGTTCGGGGGCATGACGGCAGAGGGAGAGGACGAATGAGCCGGCGAACCGTAAAACGAATGATCACGTCCTGGGCAGCGATCCTGCTGGGCCTTGCCCTGTCGGCAGGGATGCTGTTTCTGTTTCGCGTCCCGCAGCCCCTTCACAGCTTAAAGGCCCTGATGCTCTCCGGGTTTTCTTCTCCCAATCAGGCGGCCCGTCTGATTCTCTCCTGGGCCCTGCTTTTGCTGACCGGTTTATCTGCCGCCCTATGCGGAAAAGCGGGCGTTATGAATCTGGGCGTGCCGGGGCAATGGATCGCGGGGGCCATGGCCACGCTGACAGGGGCGGTCCTGCTGGGAGCCCCCTGGTGGGCCTGTGTGCTGCTGGGCATGCTGGGCGGTTTTCTTTGGGGCGCTTTGTTTGGCTGGCTGACTGTACGGTTTCAGATGCATCAGGTGCTTTCGTCAGTGTCGCTGATCGGCATCGCGCTCCATGGCGCTTCCTGGCTCTGGGAAGAAGTGCTTTCCGCCCATACAGACGCCAGCCTTCATGCCTCTCTGTCCATTCCGCAGGTGCAAATCGGCAGCGTTTCCTTGAGCCTTGCTTTGCCCGCGGCGCTCCTGTGCTGCCTGATCGCATGGATCATTCTCAAGGCAGGCGTTTTCGGCTTTGAAGTGAAGGCTGGCGGCGCCAATCCGGAGGCCGCGAAAAGGGCTGGGATGCCGCTGAAAAGAAACATCCTGCTCGTCTGCTGCCTGTCCGGCGCTTTGGCGGGCATAAGCGGCGCTGTGTGCGTGCTGTCCGGCATGCTGGGGATGACGCTGGCGGAAGCGTCCGCGCTGTATGGCTTTTCAGGCGTGATTATTGCGCTGCTCAGTTTTCATCATCCTTTGGCGGTGATTCCCTTGGCCCTGTATGCCGCCTGCGCGGCCGTGGGAAAGGACGCGCTGAACGAAGGAACGCCTCAGGAATTGGTTTGGCTGCTCCTGTCCCTGACCTTGTATAGCTTTGTGCTCCTGCGTCCTGTATGGAAGAAAAAATAAGTTCATATGATGAAGGGGGAAACAATATGCTGTTGGATCAACTGCTTTCTCTGGCGGAACAAAAGAAACTGGTTTTGCCGGAGGATCGGGCCTATACGCAAAATTTGCTTTTGGACGCCCTCAAGCAGGACGCCCCGATAGAGGGTGAACTGCAAAGCGAGGATATCCCGGACTGCCTGGAGGAATTGGCCCAATGGGCCGCTGACCATCAGGTGATAAAGGATACCAATGATGAAAAGGAGCGGTTCACGGCCCGGCTGTCCGGCGCGTTTACGCCCCATCCTGCCCAGGTGCGCAGGCAGTTCTACAGCCTCATGCAGTCCGGCGGGCCGGAAGCTGCCATGCAGTGGTTTTATGATCTGTGCCGGGATGTGGATTATATCCGCGTCAAGCGCATCGCCCAGAATATTCAGTATTCCGCCCCGTCGCCCTGCGGCGAGCTGGAAATCACCATCAATCTGAGCAAGCCGGAAAAAGATCCCCGGGATATCGCCGCTGCCCGGAACGCGCCCAAGTCCGGCTATCCCATGTGCATGCTTTGCAAGGAAAACCCGGGCTATGCTGGGAGGGCCGGTTTCCCCGGACGGCAGAACCATCGGGTGATTCCCCTGAATCTGGCGGGGGAGGAATGGTATTTCCAGTATTCTCCCTACGCCTACTTTAACGAACACTGCATCGTGCTGGACGGCGTGCATGAGCCCATGCTGCTGACAGAAAAGACCTTTGACCGGCTGTTTGAATTCGTGGATAAGTTCCCCTTCTATTTTATCGGGGCCAATGCCGATTTGCCCATCGTGGGCGGCTCCATCCTGACCCACGACCATTACCAGGGCGGCAGGCACGTGTTCCCCATGGATAAAGCGCCTGTCAAATGGCGGTTTAAAGCGCCGGTGGAGGCCGGGGTGGTGGATTGGCCCATGACCTGCCTGCGATTTGTCAGCGACGATCAGAAAGCCCTGAAAGAAATCGCCATGAAGGTGCTGTCTGCCTGGCGGCAGTACAGCGATCCCGCCTGCGATATTTTCGCCCGCACCGACGCGCCCCACAATACGGTCACGCCCACCTTGAGAAAGCTGCCGGACGGCCGGTATCAGATGCATCTGGTGCTGAGGAACAACCGCACCAGCGAAGAGCATCCATTGGGCATCTTCCATCCCCACGCGCCGCTGCATCACATCAAAAAGGAAAATATCGGCCTGATCGAGGTGATGGGCCTGTTTATCCTGCCGGGCAGGCTGAAGACGGAATTGGCGGCCCTGGAGCCTTATCTGATGGGTCAGGGCGATATTCCCGCCGGCTCCAGCCATGAAGCGTGGGTGAAGGAAATCGCTGAAACCAAAGGCCGCGCCATGACGAAAGCCCAGGCGGAGGAAGCGCTTCATGCCGCCGTGGCGGATACCTGCTATCAGGTGCTGTGCGACGCGGGCGTTTACAAGCAGGATGAAGCAGGCCAGGCGGGTCTTAAACGTTTCCTGGATACCTTGTTTTGAAGCTCCTTTTTTGTCCCCTTCTTTGAAGGGGGCTTTTTCGTATCCTGCGCAGCAAAATATGGCATGATAATTTATTTCAAAAATATGTAGAAATAATGAAGAATATGTTGTATAATGAAGTATCCAAAGGAAAGGAGGCCCGGAAACGATGCAGCCCCGCGCCAATGAGCATCCTCCAGTCCGCAGACGCAAGCGGAAGAGGGGCATAAGAAGAATATGGAATTATTTTGTGATGACCATCGGCTATTTGTCGATCACCTATTATCTGATCCGCGGCATTATTTATCTTCTGGTTCTTGCGGAAGAATGGATGTGAAGGCATGAAGGAATCCTATCAAGAAGATCGGGAAGAAAGACGCGCCCGGCCCCACAGCAGGGCGCTGACTTGGCTGCCCAGGAAAATTGGGTTGGTGCTGATATTGGCCCTGGCCATCATCCTGGCGCAGTATTTTTCCCCGTATATCAAAGCATGGCTGGACAGGACGTTTTTTAGAATCGATTATCAGCAAACCGCCACTCAATTGACCCATGAAATGGAAAAGGTGGGGGAATTGATCGCGGTGCGTCATACGGACACCGGCGTGCTGGACGGCGAAATCAAAGCCAAGCTCATTGGCACGGTCAGCCATGTATCGGCCCCTTATACCTATGAAATCGGCCTGGGGGTGAAGCTGGAGGAGGTACGGCTGACGCCCTCTGAAAATCTGCTCACCGTAGAAGTACCCAAAGCAGGCATGCTCTACGACCGTTTTGAGGTGACCGGCAAGCCGGAAAGCAATGATTTCTGGCGTCTGGGTTCTCAGGACCGGTATCAGGCCATGGTCAACGCTCAGCAGGAAACCTGCCGTAAGGCGTATCTGGAGGATCCCGCCTGCCTGGAGGAAGCCTGGAATTCCGCCTGCGAACAGCTGACCATCCTGTTCAAACAATGGACAAATGAAAACCTGCGCCTGGAATTCATACAGGCACAGGAATAAAAAAACAATCTATCATTTTTCAGCCCGCGCCTGTTCGCGGGTTCTTTTATTGCCGCAGCATCAGCAGCGCAGCCGTCATCATTATTCCGCCGATTAGACAGAGGCGTCTGGGCACATGCCAAAGGAAGGTTTCCGCGCCAACAGGCAACCCCATGAGAATAGCGCCTGTAATCAGCAGCGGCTGATCCATCCCCCAAAGAATGTGAAATGCTGCCGTGAAGGAAGAAACGAATAAGAGAGAGAGGGAACAGCCAAAATAAATCCGGGAAAACTTCATCTTTCTTTGACCCGGATAAAATTGCGCCCGGCGTTTTTCTCTCCACGGGATCAGCCCCAGAAGAATCCACGCAGCCAGCGCCGCCCCTGCGCCGTCCGCGCGATAGAAAAGGCCGGACAGCACCATCACCGGCGCTGCCCAGAGCATCCATTTCCGCGCGCGAACGGCGCTTTCCATCATTCGCTGTACACCGTCAGCTGCCGCAGCAGTTCTTCCGCTTTGGTGTTCACATCGTCCAGGCTGGACGCGCCCTTCAGCGCTTCAGACGCCGCCTGGATTCCCGCCACGATGGCAGCGTTTTCCGTCACGGCCACCTTGGTCACCGCCTTGTCCACCGTCTGAACCCGGGTCAGCACCATTTTTTTCAGACGGTCGTCCGTGCCGCTTTGATACTGGGTGGTAAACTTTACGCCCACCAACGCTGTATCACCCAGGGGAACCACATAGGCGTCATCCACCTCGCTGAGCTTTTCCACGGCTTCCTCCATTGCCTGAGCCGCCTGCCGGGTTCCTTCCACGGTGGGCTGCTGGCCATTGGCCAGGGGCTCTCCGGTGGCAGCGGGCATGCCAGTGGCAGCCGTGCCGGGGGTGGTTCCCAGGGCAAGGCCGTTATTGGTGCTTTCCGGCATCAGGGGCTCCAGCATGTTCGTAGCGCCTGGCGTGGGGGAAGGCATGGTCGACGCATTGCTGGCGCAGCCGGTCAGCAAAACGGCTCCAAGGGTGAGAACCAGGATGAACGGCAAGATCTTTTTCATAGCAAAATCACCTCCTCGCGGCTATTGTGCGCAGGGAGGCGGTGATTTATCAAAGGAAATATTTTTGGCATCTGTTCAGGTATGGTTTCTTTGCGGCTTGGATCAGACTTGAGTTCTAAGCTTGATTTTGTTCAGCGCAATAGGGCGTGCAGATATTTCAAAACGATTGTGCTTAGAACTTTGAACTTAGAACTTGATAGCGTTTTTCTCTTTTCTTTCCATAACTGAACAGCTGCTTTTTTAGTTTTTATGATTCAATATAAAATCTTGTGGGGAATTTCAAAATATTCCTATTATTCTGTTCCGAAATAAACCAAGAAGGAAAAACGAAATTAGTGAATCCTTTATTGCTTTCTCGGAAGGGGGCGTGGGG
>CAMOUF010000261.1 GCA_946626395.1 uncultured Clostridia bacterium | reverse complement strand
GGCGGGGGGGGGGTGGTTATGACGGGCTTTTTTGCCGGCTTGATCCTGCTGGTGTGGTTGGCCTTCCGGGCCTCCGGCACCTCCGTCAACGGCCCCCGCCGGTGGCTGACCCTGGGGCCCCTGTCCTTCCAGCCGGGGGAATTGGCCAAGTATGCCGCCGTGCTGTTCATGGCTATGACTCTGACCGTGCGGGGAAAGAAAATCGAAAAGCTGTTTTCCGGCATCCTGCCGGTGCTGATCGTGCCGGGGATCATGTTCCTTTTGATTTTGGAGCAGCCCAACCTGTCCACGGCGGGCACCATCATCATCGTATCCGTGCTGATGGTGATGCTGGCCGGGGCCAAATGGCGGCATATGCTGCTGCTGGGGGCGGGGGGCCTGGCGGTGGGCGCGTATTACGCCTGGAGCGCCGATTACCGCAGGGAGCGGCTTTTGTCCTTTACCGATCCCTTCGCCAAAATGAACGATGAAGGCTATCAATTGTCCCAATCCCTGATCGCTTTTGGCTCCGGGGGTTTGTTTGGCATGGGCCTGGGCCAGGGGCGGCAGAAATACGCTTACCTGCCTTACCCGGAAAGCGATTTCATTTTCGCCATCGTGGGGGAGGATTTCGGCCTGGCGGGGTGTGCGGCAGTGATTTTGCTGTTCGTGGCTTTTTTAGCGGCGGGTATGCGCATCGCCATGCGCTGCGACGACCAGTTTGGCTGTCTGCTTTCGGCGGGCATCATCGGCATGATCTCCGTTCAGGCGTTTATCAACATGGGCGTGGTGGTGGGAGTGCTGCCCACCACCGGATTGCCCCTGCCCTTTTTCAGCGCAGGCGGCACCTCCCTTTCCATCACCATGGCGGCGGTGGGCATCGTGCTGAATATCAGCCGGAGCTGCACGGATAATCTGATGTGATGGGGTCAGCTTTCCCTCCGCAGGCAGGAGCTGCTTTTTCCATGTCATAAAATTAGGTTCAATACAAAATCTTTTGGAGAATACCAATATATTCCTGCTATTATACTTGGAATAGAATGAAGAGAGAATGCAATCAATGTTTCCTTGATTGCTTAAACTTTGCATTGAACCTAAAATTTTTGACTTTTGTTGTTTTTGCGCAAAATATGTCGGGCGGAAAATGATTGTATTCACGCGCGTTTTATGGTATGCTATAGGGGTGGAGGAAGAAGAGTATGGACAAGCGTCTGATGGAAGCACCCTGTATTGTGTTCGACGTGGGCAATGTGCTGCTGACCTTTGAGCCGGAGCAGGTGGCGCTGCTGCTGCCCAAGGAGCATCGCCAGCCGCTTTTTGACGCCATGTTCGGAGAGGACTGGCGCTGGGGCGCCTTCGACCTGGGAGCGGAAACCAACGAGGACATCGCCCGCTCTATGGCGCAAAAGGCCCAGGTGCCCGGGGGAGAACAAATGGTGCTGTATGCCCTGCACCACTTCCATGAAACCATGCATCCCCTGCCGCTGTATCATTTGATCCCGGAGCTCAAGCAGATGGGCAAAAAGCTCTATGCCCTCACCAATTACAACGAGCCCGCCTTTTCCCTGGCCCGGGACGCCCATGAAAACCTCAAGCTCCTGGACGGCCAGGTGGTGTCCGCCCGGGAAAAAATGGTCAAGCCCGATCCCGCCATTTTCCGTCTGCTCCAAAGCCGCTATGGCATGATTCCCGAAAACACGCTGTTTATCGACGACAGCGAAAGCAACGTTCTGTCCGCCGCCGCCCTGGGGTTCCGGGTGTGGCATTATGCCGGGGAGGACAGGCTGTAAAACGCGCCCAGCCTGAAAACGAAAACGCAAAAACCAGTTTTCTTCAAAATATGGGAACAAACGCAGCTTAAATTGCGTCTATGTTTATAGATCGCTTCAACCATCGCAATGTATTTGGAAGGAAGGATGAACCATGAAACCTGTGAAAGCCGCGTTGATCGCTCTGCTGCTGATGCTGCCGCTGCTGCTCAGCGGCTGCTACGTGGAGCCTAATAATACCACGGCAGGCAATCAGAGCGGAAACATGAATTTTCCTGTATATCCCACCAACGCCCCTGTGTCCGCCGCCACGCCGGACCCCACCGACGCGCCTGAGGCGTCCGTGGTGCCGCTGGTGACGGATGTGGCCGCCGCCGCGCCCACCTCCGCGGGCGGATATTCGTATGTGATGCCTGCCTCCACCAACGCTGGCGGCGTTTCCGGCGGCCCCACTTCCACCCCCTCCGTAACCAAATCCCCCACCGCCACCCCGGCCACCTCTTTGAAGCTGGGCTCCACCGGCGCGGACGTGCGTAACGTGCAGACGAAGCTGAAGGCCCTGGGCTTCCTCAAGGGTACTGTGGACGGCGATTTCGGCAAGGCTACGGAAGAAGCCGTGAAGGCCTTCCAGAAGCAGTACGGCCTGACTGTGGACGGCAAGGTGGGCCCCGCCACCATGGCCAAGCTGGCCACAGCCCGGGCCACCGCCCGCCCCGCCGTGACCGCCACCCCCAAGAAGACCGCTACCCCCAAGCCCAACTATAACAGCAACACCTACCTGCGCAACGGCGACAGCTCCAGCCAGGTGCGCTCCATGCAGAACCGGCTGATCGAGCTGGGCTATCTGGTGGGCAAGGCCACCGCCAAATATGACAACGGCACCGAGGCCGCCGTCATCGCCTTCCAGCGCCGGAACACCAGCTACGCCGATGGCGTGGCGGGCCCGGAAACCCTGAAGGCTCTGTATTCCTCTTCCGCCAGCAAGACCTCCTCTCCCTCCGGCATCGTGGGCATTTCCCTGCGCGAGGGCAGCAGCGAAAAGGCCGCCGTGCGGCTGCTGCAGCAGAAGCTGAAATCCCTGCGGTATTACACCGGCAGCGTGGACGGCTCCTTTGGCTCCGGCACCACGGACGCGGTGAAAGCCTTCCAGCGGGCCAATGGCCTGACCGCCGACGGCGTGGCGGGCGGCGGCACCCTGAACAGGCTGTTTGCCAGCTCGGTCAAGTCCTCCTCCGGCACGGGCACCGTTGCCAAGCCCACCGCTTCTCCCCGGCCCACCCTGCCCCCGACCCCCTCTCCGCTGCCTGCCAACGTGTATGTGCAGGTCACCAGCGCGCCTTATGGCTTCTATGCCACCCTGCGCCGGGGCATGCAGGGCGAGCCTGTTCGCCAGATGCAATTGGCGCTGCATAACCAGGGCTATTACTACGGCGTGATGGATGGCTATTACGGAGAAGGCACCGAAAACGCCGTGCGCTCCTTCCAGCGTACCAATGGCCTGGACGTGGACGGCGTGGCTGGGCCCGCCACCTTGCGCACCCTGCTGGACGGCCCCTATCCTTACGGCTCTTAAAAAGTTCATTGATATGGAGGAACCGCTCTTTGGCATCCAAAGGGCGGTTTTCTCAAAAGAAAACAAACGAGGACGGAAGAAGCCTATGAAGATATCAAAAAAAGACGCCCTGACCTGGTTTGAATTTTTCGCCTCCCTGCCCGAGGAAGAGGAGCTGATGCCGGGGCAAATGGAAATCGCCCTGTCGGCTTTCGCCCAGATCGAAACGGCAGTGAACGCCCGGCACAAAGAATTGATGGCGCAGATTCCCCACCTGAAAAGCCTGAATGGGCGCACCTTTTTCGTTGGGGACGAAAGCAAATTTCCCGGGGGCTGCCGCTCCTGCCTGCTGGGCACAGGCCTGTCCGCCGTGCGCAAAACCAACCGCTGCGACGCCGCCTGCAAATTCTGCTATGATTATGGAGCGCTGAACGCCCAGTCGCCCGTGGGAGAGGGCATGTGGGAAATCGGGGGCACCAAGTTTTACGAGGAGGATCTGGACCTGCTTCTGTCCATTTATCCCAAGCCCACAGGCATTTCCTATGTGTATCTGGAGCCCTTCATGGAAATCGAAAAGTACTACGGCGTGGTGCGGAAATTCCATGAGGCGGGTATCCATCAGCATTTGTACACCAACGGCCTTCACGCCAACCGGGAAAACCTGAAGGCCCTGGCCCAGGCGGGCTTGGATGAAATCCGCTTCAACCTGGGGGCTTCCCACTGCGCCGGGAAGGTGATTGAAAACATGGCCGCAGCCCGGGAATATTTTCCCAAGGTGGGCATTGAAACCCCCATGACCCCGGAATTCTACGCCGAGTTCATGGACAAAAAGTACCCGATTTTCGCCACCGGGGTGGACTTTATCAACTGCGCCGAGCTGCACCTGAACGAAAACAACATCGACAATTATGCCGGGGAAAACCTGTATCTGTGCCGCCAGGGTTATGTGTCGCCCATTTCCAGCCGGAATCTGACGCTGCAATTCATGCGGGTGGCTGATGAAGAAAACTGGCCCCTGCTGGTGCACGACTGTTCCAACCGCACCAAGTTTGCCCGCGATTTGAACCTGAAAGCCAAGGAGGGTGGCTGGTTCGGCCAGAGCAGCTATGGCTGCGAATTTTCCCGCCTGCCTTTTGCCTATTTCCTGCCCGTGCTGCGGGATGAAGCGTTTCAATTTCTGGAGGAAGAGCCCATGCCCACGGGCTTCGGGATGGGAGATATCGTGCTGTAACCGAAATTCGTTTTTCCAATCAAAAAAGCCGCCTTGGAGCGGCTTTTTACAATGAAATGGATGATGGAAAGGACGCTTGTTCTCTTACTGCCTGTTCAGCCATTCCACATATTCTTCCAGGCAGAAGCCCAGCTCCTGGATTTTTTTGCTGTGCTGAATGCCCACGTACCGGACGTGCCATTCCTCGCCGGTAATGCCGGTGATTTCTTCTTTATCGTCGGTATAGCGCATAATGAAGCCATAATCCCAGCAATTGTTTTTCAGCCACAGGTATTGGGCGGTGTCCCCGAAGGCTTCTCCGGGCACGTTCAGGTCGAAGGCCAGGCCGGTGTGGTGCTCGCTGGAACCAGGGTCGGCCACGGACTGGCGGGTGCGGGCGATGGCCTGGGAGCGGGTCAGGCTGTTTTCCGTCATGTAACCGGTGACCCGGTTGTTGAAAATGCGCTGCTGATCGGCGATGGTGCGGTAGGCTTCCCGCAGCTTCCAGGGCTTATAGCCCTCGTTCACCGCCGCCTGGATCATCCGGGTCAGGGCCTCTGCCGCTTCCCGCACGCCCTGGATGCTGTCGCGTTCATAGGTCATCAGGTTCCCTGCCACGTCCTTGACCTTGACCAGGTCGGCGGGCTCAAAGCCCGTGGGCAGCGGGTTCCATTGGTTCACCAGCAGGGGCACGGCGCTGCTGAGGGTGTCCACCGGGCCGGGAGCGGGCAGGGCGCTGTCGGAATACAGCACGGCCATGGTCTTTTGCCCGGCAATGCCGTCGGCGTCCAGGCCGTTGAGCTGCTGGAATTTTTGCACTGCCGCCTTGGTGCCGGGGCCGTAATCGCCGTCAATGTTCCCCGTGTAGTAGCCCAGCTCCTGGAGCCGGGATTGCAGCTGCTTCACCATGTCCCCCTGGGAGCCGGAGCCCAGCAAACTGGGGGTGGCGGAGGGCAGGGGCGGGGCCGTGGGGGGCACGGGCGTGTCGGTGGCCCGGAAAGGATTGGGCGTCACGCTGATGGGAGTCACGGTGGGGGTGGGGTCCGGCTGGATGGCGGCCTGAGTTTCATACACCTTCCAGGTGTTCATGGCCCGGGTGCCCACGATCAGAATGGCCGTGAGCAGGATCAGCACCAGGAGAATAAACAGATAAGGGGAGCTGGATTTGCGCTTCTGCGCGGAACGATTCTGCGGCATGGGTGCCTCCGTGTATTTCTGAATCAGGGAAGAATCGGGCGGCTTTCGGCTCCTGCCGCCTCCCTTCTTCCTGGGACGTGCTGCGCCTTCCTGAAAATTATAAAGGCTTTCGGCGGTTCTGTCAATGCAGGGAAAGCCAGGAAAGGGCCTCCTCCTGGGAATCAAAGCCAAGGCCCAGCAGCAGCTGGCTTTGTTCGTCTGGCGCAAATTCTTCCAGACTTCTGCTGCACTCCCGCAGCACCGCCATGCCATCCCCGTACATATTGGTGGACAGCACCACCATTCCTGCTTCGTTTACCCCCAGCACTGTGTGGATGGGGCAAAAGAGCGGCAGCTCCCGGCTCATTTCAATGCGCTCCGGCACGAAGCTCTCCACGCGCCAAAGGTCATACCGCTGCTGGACGGCGGCAAAGTCCGCCCCGATCAAGTCCTGGGGAATTTCGATGCGGCGGGTCACGCTGTGGCCGCACCGGGCAAAGGCCATGGTCTGGATGATTTCGCAGCCTGCGGCGGCTTTTTCGCTTTTCTTGGCCGCGTCCACGGCGGGGGACAGGCTGGGCTCCAGCGCGGGCACAGGCAGGGCCGGGGCCTTTCCCTCTTCGGTCAGCAGGCCCAGGGCCAGGAAAACCGCGGCAGCGGCCAAAAGCGCGCCATGGAGCCATGCGGCGTTTTTGATTTTTTTCATGCTCATTCCTCCCGGGCATATCCTGCCCATCTTGCGGAAAATTCATTCCTGTGGTACAATTTATGCGGAACAAAGGAGGAGAACCGGATATGAAAAAATGCGTGATTTTTGATCTGGACGGCACGCTGGTTCATTCCCTGCCTGATATCGCGGCGGCCATGAACCGGTCGCTGGCAAAGTTCTGCCTGCCCGTTTATGAGGAAAGCGCGTATAAATATAAGGTGGGCAACGGCGTGCTGAAGCTGACGGAGAGGGCCGTGGGCACCCATACCGAGTATTACCGCCAGGTGCTGGAAGCCTATAAGGCGGATTACGCCGTGAACAACCAGGTGAACAGCCACGCCTACAAGGGCGTGCCGGAGGTGCTGAAAGCGCTTTGCGAAAAAGGAATTGCCGTCTGCGTGCTCACCAACAAGGATCAGGCCGACGCCGAACGGGTGCTGGGCCATTATTTTCCGGACGTCCATTTTTCCGTGATCCGGGGGAGACGGGAGGGCGAGCCCCTCAAGCCTGATCCCACCGGCGCGCTGGCCATTGCCGCAAGCCTCGGCCTGACGCCGGAGGATTGCTGGTATGTGGGCGATACCGGCACGGATATGAACTGCGGCAACGCCGCCCAAATGGAAACCATCGGGGTGCTGTGGGGCTATCGCCCCCGGGAGGAACTGACCGCCAGCGGCGCACGGCATCTGGTGTCCCAGCCCGAAGAATTGCTGGAACTGATTACGGCATAAGATTTGAAATCATAGAAAAAGACGCACCGTTCGGGTGCGCCTTTTTAGTTCGCGGGACGGGGATAATTCATAGAACAAGAGGATATCCGCTGTTTATGGGTTTTCTTTCAGGAACGACAGCACCTGGCGCCACCAGGGAAACAGCACGCTGTCCTCGGAGCGGAAGATTTCATGGCGGGCGTTTTTCACCAGCACCTGTTTTCCCTTTGGAACCCGGCTGATGAACGCCTTCTGTTCTTCCGGAAGTACGCTGTTATCCTGCTCTGCGGTAAACAGCAGAACGGGGCAGGCGATTTTTTCCGGCGCGCCGGGGGCCAGCAGCGCCTTCGTTACCCGCAGGGATTCCAGGGTCCAGGTATAGGAGGGGCCGTTGTTTTGAAATTCCTTCCGGGCCTGCTTGATTGCGTCGTACCAATCGAAGCGCTCCTTGCTGGTGGCACAGGAGGTGGAAAATTCCTCGGGCCCGTTGAAGGGCTTGGAGGCAAACAGCCTGTCCTTTCCTCTGCCTGCCAGGCGCGCGCTATGGCAAATCAGCTTGGCCCCCGACAGCGGCACGCCGTTTCGATTGGGGGCGATCATGGGCGCGCACAGGGCCGCCCGGGCGAAGACGTCGGGATGGCTCATCAGATACAGGCTGGACACCGCCCCGCCCATGGAGTGGGTGAACAGCGTCCAGGGCTTGGGGAAGTGGGAAAGCACCTGATCCACCACGATTTCCATGTCCCGCACGTAATCCGAAAAATGATCCACATGGGTCAGAGACACATCCGGAATGCCTTCCTTCCGCCAGGAGCGCCCGTGGCCCCGCTGGTCGTAGGCCACCACGGAAAAGCTGTTTTGCAGCAGGGAGTAAATGATCTCCGCGTATTTAAAGGCGTTCTCCGTGAACCCGTGCACGATCAGCACCGTGCCCCGGGGTTTTTCCGCCGGATAGGATACGCAGTACAGGGGCCGGTCCTCAAAGCCCTTCAGGGGATGCTGCTTTTCCCGTTGGCGCAGAAAGGGGAGGACGATATTCTCCATGGTTTGAGCATAATGCTCAGACAGGATCAGATAATCTTCATTGAAGTATTCCATGCCGCATTCTCCCGTTACGCAAGATGCTCACTTGATGATCTTGCTGTAAATCTTCTTTTCGTTGTACATCATGAACAGCAGCCCGCCCAGGGCGCAGACCACGGCGGCGATGATGGCGATGAGCCGGTAGCCAAAGCCCGTATCCTGCTGGATGGTGCCCAGGGTGGTGACCAGCATAATGGCCACAGCCTGGCCCATTTTCATGGCGAAGGTGCGGGCGGCGTAGAACATGCCGCTGCGGTTTTCATGGGTGTCGATCTCATCGCTTTCGGCAATATCCGCCACCACGGCCTGGGGCAGGATGCCGAAGATGGCCATGGCGGGGGCGGCGATGACGCACAGGATATAGCCCTGAATTTGAGCGGGAATGGGCAGATTGCCCAGGCAGGCGGTGTAAATGAAGGCCACGGTGAAAATACAGAAGGCGATCAGGATCAGCTTTTTCTTGCCCATCTTGGGGGTCAGCTTGCTCACCAGCGGATAGAACAGCACGGACAGAGCGGTCATGAGCACAAAGTAAATGGTGGATACGCTTTCATCCAGCTTGAGCAGCGAGGTGACAAAATACAGCATGGCGCTCTGAAACATGGTGATGCCCAGGAAATACACGATATCGGAGGCCACGAAGATGCGGAAATCCTTGTTGCGGAAGGTGGCGGCCAGGGACTTGAAGGCGGTGGACTGGCTGGGCTGGGCGGTGACATAATCCTTTTCCTTGATGGTGAACACCGGCACGAACATGCACACCAGGGCGATCAGGCTCATCACGGTAAACACCAGCCGAATGGCGGTGACCCGGTCCACGTTCAGGGCGCTTTGCACCATGCCCCACAGGAAGGGCGCGGCGTAGGCCAGGGCCATACCGGCGATGAAGGTGAAGGAAATGGTGGTGGAAATGGCCATACGGGTCTTTTGATCCGTGCCCAGCTCGGGAATCAGGGCGTTGTAGGGCGTGCAGTACATGGTCATGAACAGGTAGAACAGCGTCAGCATCACGAACAGGAATCCGGCGTTCACCCAGCTTTCCCCGTTCACCGGCGACCAGAAGGTGAGCACCGTGACCAGGGCGAAGGGAATGGCGGCGGCCCGCATGAAGGGAATGCGCCTGCCGGACTTGGCGGTGCACCGGTCGGACATGGAGCCGATGAGCGGGTCGGTGATGGCGTCAAACACCCGGCCAAAGCCCGTAATGAAGGCCAGAATGGTCAGCACCCCGAAAATCACCAGCCCCTGGGGAATGAAAATTGGCTGGCCCGCCGCCACGGTGGCAGGGTCGGGGGCGTAATACTGGGCCATAAAATTGGAAATCAGCGCGCTTAAAATAGACCAGCCCAATTGTCCGATGGCAAAGCACCATACCTTTCCCCGGGTCAGCTTTTTCTTTTGAGTCATCCGTCTATCCCCTCTCGTTTTCTTTTTTCGCTGCGCTTCTCAATACGCAAACATTGAAAATAGTTTATCATAATCTCCCTGATTTGACAAGCACAAAAAAAGGACGCGGCAAAATCATGCACACATCCAAAACGGAAGAATACCCCAAGATGCCGCTGTCCTCTATTTTTTCACCCGCTATGTTAAGCAGGCCGGTGCCCGGCGGAAACTTTCTGCCGTCCCCTGGCGTGCAGAGCACGGGGGCGTGACATCCGGCTTCCTGGCCCAGGTTCCGTTTAATGAAATGTGGGTAAAAACAGAAAACTGGCGAACACCTCAGGAGCATTCTTACAGGTTCTATTATATGCGGATTCCATCCCCTTGTCAAGGCGTTGAACAGGGGGATTTTCACCAAAATGGGATTTTTTTCGCAAAAAACGACAAAAAATGTGACATTGTTCATCTTTCCTGCGCGCTTGCCGGGGACGGTTATTTCTTGGTTTCCTCCTCTTCCTCGGCGGTCTTTTGGATATAGCTGTACCGGCCGTTGAGCCAGGGCGCGCCGTTGTATACGCCGTAGGCGTCGCCAAACAGCTTATAGGTGGAGCCCACCTGCCAGTTGTCGTAGGTATAATTGGTCAGGGCCACGGAGCGGCCGGAGCCGTCCGTCAATTCAAACACGGCCATCTGACGGTTGGTGGAAATGATTTCGGTGCAGGTGGCGTCGATCTGATAGATTTGCGTATTGCTGATGCGCCGGTCGGAATTGTTCAGGTAATCCGTATACTGATCCTTCATGCTCCAGGCCTTGCGGGTATAGATATCCGCGATGGGCACGTAATACACTTCATGCTCCACGGTGCTGGGTTCGTAGCCGGGAACGGAGGCGGTGATGCGGATGGTGTTGTTGCCGATCTTGCTGAACACGGCTTCAAAAGAAAATTCGCCGCTCACCTGCATTTTGCTCAGATCCAGGTTCACAAACGGGGATTCGATGGTCAGTGTGGCCCAGCTCACGGTGGTGCCGCTGATGGTCATGCGGGGCTCATACCATTCGCCGGTGGCCTCGTCCTGTTTTCGGGCGGGGGACCAGCGGGTGGCGATATCCGCGGCCAGATCCAGCTTGACCTGCTGCTTGGGACGGTTGATCACCAATGTCACGGTTTTCTGGCGGCAGTATTGGGCCCGGGTGGTGATCACAAATTCATTGTCCCCCATGGCTGCCACGGAGGCGTTGTAGGTGATCAGGCCTTCGGTGTTGTTCATCAGGCTGGATACATCCTCGCCGTTGATGGTCACGGTGCTGTTTCTAGCCACTCGGAACTGGATTTCGTAGAGCTGGCGGTAGGTCTGGGCGTTCAGGGAGGTGGGGCTGACCAATTCCAACGTGGATTCCGGCACGTCCACCTGGAAGGTGATCTGCTCCATTTTCTTTTGCTCTCCCGCGCTGGTGCGCAGATAAGGAGTGATGGTGGCCTGAACGGATTCCTCGGTGATTTCGTTCATGTCCTCGTACCATTTATAATCGGCCACCTCGATGGTGGCGTAGCCGCCCACCACCACATAGGTCTTTTTCAGCTCCGTAATCCAGTAGGATTGTCCGTCCTCCCCGGGAATTTTGACGATATGGGCGGGCATTTCATTCAGAATGGACGGGGTGATGATGGTGTTTTCCTTGAGGGATGTGGCCAGCTGCCGGGCCTGATAGGGCACATATACCCGATCATAGGCCACAAAGCCTGCCGCCGCCAGGATCAGCACTGCGGCGATGAGCTTTCCGAACCGGCGCAGGAAGCTGCGCTTGTACAGCTTGATCTGCTTGCCCCGGTGCTTGCGGGTGTAGCTGTCCACCGGCCCCATGCCGGGCTCGGGCCGGGCGGCCTCGTCATAGCCGATCACCCGGCTGGACACCACGGGAATGGCGTCGGGACGCACGATGCCCTCCACCTCCACGCCGTCCTTGGTGTAGGAGGTGTTCTGGGGAATGGGGAAGATTTTCCGGCCCGTCAGGGTCTGGGCGATGCGGGGAGAGGGAACGAAGCCCTGCTGGGCGCTGTTTTCCCGCAGCATGCGCTGCTCTTTTTCGCCCCGGTGCTTCCGGGCGGCCAAATCCTTCATTTCCCGGGCCAGCTGATCCCGGCTGTCCTCGGCGGCGGTGGCCTGTCCGGCCTCGTTGATCTGGATATATATTTTCTGCGCGCCTGCGGGAACCTGGGGCGCCGCGCCGGGCTGCCGGGGCTGCTCCTCCTTGGGCAGCTCCGCTCCGCAGTGAAAGCAGCGCGGGAACGACGCCCGATTCCATTGGCCGCAATTGGGACACTTCATAAAAAACACCTCCCATCATGCCTGCAATAAAAAAACATGATTCTTTTATATATTCGCAATAAAAGGACAAACTCCTGCAATATAATATAAATTTACAATTTCTCATGCCAAAGGAGTCTTTCCTGATTTTCTACTGAGAGTTGACCGGGGAAAGCATTATTTGGTATAATGTTTTAAATGAAACAGCGTGAAAGATCAGGACAGAAAAAGAAAGGACAGAAAAGCCGATGATCAAATCCCTGCAAAAGAAAAAAGACGCTTTGGGCCAGAGAGCTCCGGAGGAAAAAGCCAGCCAGGCCATGGTGGATTTTGCTTCGGAAACCTGGCGGTTTCAGCAGGCGCTTACAAGCTGCCTGGGCGCGATGGACCCCGTGGACGCCGACCGGCTCACCAATCAATGGCTGTGGTATATGCGTAAGGCGCAGGCAGTGATGGACGAAGCGCATTTGAAAATCGTGGATGTGACCGGCCAAAGCTTTGACGTGGGCATGGCGGTGACGCCGCTGAACCTGGAGGATTTCCCGGAGCGGCCGGACGCCGTTTTCCGCGTGGCCCAAATGGTGGAGCCCATCGTGATGGAAAACGGACAGGTGCGAAAGACGGGCGCTGTGATGCTCGCCGAAGAACTGGAGGAACCATGAAAAAATATGTAGGCATTGACCTGGGCACCACCAACAGCGTGATCTGCTCCTTTGACGGCGCGGACACCCGGGTGTGGAAAAGCCCGGAGCAGAACGACGTGACCCCCTCCGCTATTTATGTGGACCGCCACGGCCACCGGTTTTATGGCCGCAGGGCCTATGAAATGGCGCCCATGGACGAAAAGAACGCCGCCACACTGTTTAAACGGTATCTGGGCACCAGCATGAAATATACTTTTGCCGTGAGCCAGGAAACCCTGACCCCGGAGGAATGCAGCGCGGAAATCCTGCGTCTGCTCTTTGGCTATCTGCCTCCGGAATGGCAAAGCGACCCGGACACCGCCACGGTGATCACCGTGCCCGCCGCCTTTAACCAAATGAAAAAGGACGCCACGCTCCAGGCGGCCACCCTGGCCCGCATCGGGAATGTGGCGCTGCTTCAGGAGCCGGTGGCTGCGGTGATGAGCGTGATGAAGGAAAAGCCCCTTGACGGGATATTTTTAGTGTACGACCTGGGCGGCGGCACCTTCGATATTTCCGTGGCGGAGCATGCGGGCGGGCAGGTGAACCTGCTGGCCCAGGGCGGCAAGGAAATGTGCGGCGGCAGGGAGTGGGACCGGCTGCTGTGGCGGGAAGCCGTTCTGCCCTGGCTGCGGGAGCATTTCCATCTGCCCGAGGATGTGGAGCGCAGCCCGGATTTTCGCCGCCTGCGTCAGCTGTCATACTACGCCTGCGAACAGGCGAAGATCGAATTGTCCATGCGGCCGGAGGCCTGCATCCAAATGGATGAAATGCATATCGGCCAACAGGATCTGGACGGACAGGACATTTACCTGGACGTGCCCATCACCCAAAGCAGGCTGAGCCAGCTGATCCGGCCCCTGCTCCAGACCACGGTGGATATATCCAGGGCCACGGTGCAAAAGGCGGGCGTGCAGAGCCAGGACGTTCAGAAAATCGTGTTCATCGGTGGGCCCACGGTGTATCCGCCCCTGCAGCAGTTTGTGATGAATGCCCTGGCCATCCGGGAAAAGGGCACGGCCAATCCCATGACTGCGGTAGCGGAAGGCGCTTCCATTTTCGCCGAGTCCATCGACTGGAGCTCCCGGCAGCACAACCGAATAGAAAAATACCAGCGGGCGGAGGAAAAGGACTTTGAAATCCGCTATGAGCAGCGGGTGTCCGAAAGCACTGCCCGGGTGGCCGTGATCCACAGCAGGGGCGAGGCTTTTTCCGTGGAGCTTTTCTCCGAAACCGACGGATGGATCAGCGGCAGGCAATCCTTCCAGGGAAAGGGCATCGTGAAGGTTCCCCTCAAGGAAAACGGCCAGCATGTGTTCCATATAAGCCTCTATGACAGCCAGGGCCAGGCCGTGTCCCTGTCCCACGAAACCATCTTGATCAGCCGTGTCATGGCTTCCGTCAACGCCATTCCCTCCTCCCACGCCATTGCCCTCAAGGCGCTGGAACGGGTGGGCGGCAAGGCGGTGCCAGTTTACCTGGTGCGGGAAAACGAGCATCTGCCCAAGCGGGGCAGCATTTCCCTCCGGGCTGGAAAGCGGCTGGTGGCGGGCAGTGGGGAGGCGCTGGTGTTCACCCTGTGGGAAGGGGAAATCGCCGATCCCATCGAGGACAACCGCTATATCGGCATTTACCGCATTCCCGGCAGCAGCTTTTCTTCCGGCGTGATCACCGTGGGCGCGGAAATCATCTGCGAATACGAGGTCAGCGAATCCGGCAATTTGCTTTTGGGCGTGACCATTCCGTCGGTTGGGGCCGTGCTGGCCCAGCAGAACTTTTACAGCCGCTTCGAGGGGCAGCTGAACCTGGACGATCCCTCCGCGCTGATGGGCAGCGCCAATCAATTGGAAAAACGCGTTTCCAGGCTCATGTCTCATTCCTTCAACGGGGAACTGCTGAACATCCTCGTTCAGATCCACGCCATTCAAACGAACCTGAACAACGAAGACCCGGAAGTTTTGCAGCAGTCCGCCAACGATCTGCTGGACTGCCAGCGGAAGGCCGCCCGGTACCGGCAGGAGCATTTAAAGGACGTGCGCCTCATGGAGCTGAACGGCTTGATCGATCTGATCAACGATTACCGGGATGAGATCACGGAGGCGGATCAGACCCTGATCGACGATATGTACGACTCCGCCCGCCGGGCCATCGATCACAACGACGAAACCTTCGACACCATCATGAAGCAATTCAGGGTGCGCAGCTGGCGGGTGCTGGAGCATTCGGACCGGTTCATTCAGAATCAGTTCGAGATCCGCGTGTCCAGGCCCGGGGATTATTCGGACGCCGCCCTGTTCAACCAGCTTAAGGCCCAGGGCAGAGCCTGCATAGAAAACAAGCAGTTTGGAAAGCTCAAAGAGATCATTTCTGCCCTCAACAGGATTGAAAAGCCTGAAACCAATGTGGACACCGATACCATGTACGAGCCCGTCAGCGTGCTGAAAGGCTCCTGAACCATAGAAGAGGATTTCCACCATGTGCAACCTTTCAGAACCCCAAACCGGGGAACAGCTTCCTCAGGGCGGCGTGCTCAGGCAACGGTATATCAAGCGCCCCGGCTGGCAAATCTGGCTGACGGACACGGGCAGCGCCCTGTGCGTTTCCCCTGAGCTGCACGAAAGCTGGCTGGACGCAGGCTTCGTGGAGCCCGGCGTGTTTCTGCCGCTTCCCTGCGGCATGCTGACGGCGGAGGCGGCCCTTCCCGACATGATTTCCGCCTCGGCGGAAGGGCCTTATCCGCAAAGCGGCTCCCAGGCCATGGCCATCGTCCAGGCCTTCGCCCGCTCCCGGGAGGAATGGAAAAGCACGCCCCTGGGCCTGTGCTTCTATCTGCCCCAGCTTCCCCACCTTTTGCCCCTGGCAGGGGGAGAGGGCCCCGACCGGGATGCCTGGGTGCTGGGCCGGTGGCTGTCCGGCGGGGTAAACGTGCCCTTTACCGACGGGCAGCGCATGCGCGCCTGGACGCCGGGCCTGACGGAAAGCATGTATTTGGATTTGCTCGCCCTGTTTGACTGGCAGGAAACCAGCCCTGAAAAAATTCGGGAAGCGCCTCAGCCCAAGGATATGCCCGCCGTCACGCCCACGAAGCGAGCCCTGCCTGCCCGCCAGGGCGCGTTTTCCCTGCCGGGCCGCCCGAAGCTGGAAGCCTTTTTCCGGGAAAGGATCATCGACGTGATCGACCGGGAGGAGGCCTATCGGAAGATGGGCATTTCCTTCCCGGGCCCTACCCTGCTCTCCGGACCGCCCGGCTGCGGGAAGACCTACGCCGTGGAAAAGCTGACGGAATATCTGGGCTGGCCGAGCTTTTCGGTCAATGCCTCCAGCATTGGCTCCAGCTATATCCATGAAACCAGCAGGCTCATTTCCCAATTGTTTCAGCAGGCCATGGACAGCGCGCCTTCCATTGTGATCATGGACGAAATGGAAGCTTTCCTCTCCTCCCGCTCTGATTTGTACGGAAGCCAGCAATACCATGTGGAGGAGATGGCGGAATTTCTCAGGATTCTGCCCGAGCTGCCCAAGCATCGGGTGCTGCTGTTCGGCATGACCAATATGCCCCAGAAAATCGACCAGGCCATCACCCGCAAAGGCCGCTTTGATCATCTGCTGACGGTGGATATGCCGTCGGAAGAGGAGCTGAAAGCGCTGTTATCCTCTCTGCTTGAGGAGGTGCCCAAGGAGCCGGACCTGGATTTGGGTCGGATCGCCCGGCGGCTGTGCCAGCGGCCTATCTCCGACGCGGTGTATGTGGCCAAGGAGGCGGGCAGACTGGCCGTGGTGCAGGGCAAGGACAGAATCAGCCGGGCGCTGCTGAATCAAGCCTGCGATGATCTGCTTCGGCAGGGCTCCCGGGATTCCGCGCGCCGCACCATTGGCTTTCAATGAGGTAAAAAACGATGCTGTTCCGGTGCAAATCCTGCGGCAGGCCCTTCTATGCTTCGGCGCGAAAGACAAGCGCGGAGTGCGGCTTCTGCTATCAAAAGCAGCCTGCTTTGAACGGTGAGCCCCTGCGGCCAAACGACATCGCCTGGCAGACGCTCCTCTTTCCTCTGGCTGTCTCTATGGAGCAGCCCTCCCAGCGGTACCGTTGGCTGGCGGGGATGGGCCAGAGTGAAGCCGTGGCGGCGGAACGGGAAAAGGCCCTCAAGGCTTGGGTGGATTCCTCCGAAGCCACCTGCCTGGAGATTCAAAGCGCCCTCAAGAATCGATACATAAGCCTCCGGGATATCAGGGCGTTTCGGAGCAGGCTGGCTGACATGCCTGACGTTTCTTCGCT
>CAMOUF010000260.1 GCA_946626395.1 uncultured Clostridia bacterium | reverse complement strand
TGGTGGTGTTGCGGTCGATCAGGCGGGTGAAGATGTGGCCCTCGGTCTCCAGACCCAGAGACAGGGGGGTAACATCCAGCAGCAGCACATCCTTGACCTCGCCGCCCAGCACGCCGGCCTGGATGGCGGCGCCGATGGCCACGCACTCATCGGGGTTGATGCCCTTGAAGGGATCCTTGCCGGTGACCTTCTTGACGGCCTCCTGCACGGCGGGGATACGGGTGGAGCCGCCCACCAGGATCACCTTGTCGATCTGCGCGGCGGTCAGGCCGGCATCGCGCAGGGCGTTCTGCATGGGGCCGATGGTCTTTTCCACCAGATCGGCGGTCAGCTCATTGAACTTGGCGCGGGTCAGGGTCATATCCAGGTGCTTGGGGCCGGTGGCGTCGGCGGTGATGAAGGGCAGGTTGATGTTGGCGCTCATCACGCCGGAGAGCTCGATCTTGGCCTTCTCGGCGGCTTCCTTCAGGCGCTGATAGGCCATGCGGTCCTTCTTCAGATCGATGCCGGTTTCCTTCTGGAAGGTCTCGGCCACGTAGTCGATGATGCGGTTGTCGAAGTCGTCGCCGCCCAGGCGGGTATCGCCGTTGGTGGCCAGCACTTCAAACACGCCGTCGCCGATTTCCAGGATGCTTACATCGAAGGTGCCGCCGCCCAGGTCGTACACCAGGATCTTGTGGGCCTCTTCCTTATCCAGGCCATAGGCCAGGGACGCGGCGGTGGGCTCGTTGATGATGCGCAGCACCTCCAGACCGGCGATGCGGCCGGCGTCCTTGGTAGCCTGGCGCTGGGAGTCGGAGAAGTAAGCGGGCACGGTGATGACCGCCTGGGTCACGGTTTCGCCCAGATAGGCTTCGGCGTCCGCCTTCAGCTTCTGCAGCACCATGGCGCTGATTTCCTGGGGGTTGTAGTTCTTGCCGTCGATGGTCACTTTGAAGTTGGTGCCCATCTGGCGCTTGATGGAAGAGATGGTGCGGTCCGGATTGGTGATGGCCTGACGCTTGGCGATCTGGCCCACCAGACGTTCGCCGTCCTTGGTGAAAGCCACCACAGAGGGGGTGGTGCGGCTGCCTTCCGCATTCGCGATCACCACGGGTTCGCCGCCTTCCATGACGGCCACGCAGCTATTGGTAGTACCCAGGTCAATACCGATAATCTTACTCATTGTTGTTTCCTCCTTTAATCTATCTGCTGGTTTGGTTGATTTTGTATTTATAATCAAATGGCGGTGAAGCCATATTGATGGCGGCTTTGTGTAACTCCTCCATCAGCTTGTTTGAGCCTCCCCTGTCAGGGGAGGTGGCCCAAAGGGCCGGAGGGGTTATTCTTCCACAACCTTGACCATGGCGTGCCTGAGCACGAAATCCCCCATCTGATAGCCCTTCTGGAGCACGGCGCACACGGTGCCAGGCTCGCCTTCGTCGGCGGTGCCCTGCATCACGGCGTTTTCCAGGTTGGGGTCGAATTTCTCTCCCTGCCGGTCAATCACGGTGACGCCCCGCTTTTCCAGGGTTTCCATCATCTGCTTGTATACCAGCTTCACGCCGGTCATGAGGGTCTCGTCGCTGCTTTCCTGGGCGATGGCCCGCTCCAGGTTATCCACCACAGGCAGCAATTGCTTGATGAATTCCCGCGCCCCGTCCTCATAGGCTTCGGCCCGGGTGGCCTTGTTGCGGCGGCGGAAGTTTTCAAAGTCCGCCTGCACCCGCTGGGCCAGATTCAGGTATTCTTCGGCCTGGGCCTGGGCGGCTTTCAGGGGATCCTCTGCCGGGGTTTCTTCGGCGGCGGCATCCACGTCCAGCGCGCCGTCATCCGGGGCGGGGGCTTCCTGCTGTTCCGCTTCCTCGGCGGGGGCTTCGTTCAGCTCTTCGTTTTCGGCATCCGTCTTTTTCTTTTTATCAAACATGGTCCATCCCTCGTTTATTCAGTGATCAGTCTGCAAGTCTTGTTCCGTCCAATGGGCTTGGAACTTAGAACTTGAAACCAAGAACTTTTTTATCATCATTCCCCCAGCATATCCGTCAGCGCCCCGCCGATGGCGGAGAGGGCGGACAGCACCCGGCCGTAAGGCATCCGGGTGGGGCCGATGACGCCCACGAACCCGTGGTGGCCCCGGCCCACCTGATAGCTGGCCGTAACCACCGAGCAGTCCGCCATTTCCGGCATCCCCATTTCGGGGCCGATGCGCACGTTCAGCGCCTCATCGGGGCCGGACAAAAGGGCCATCAGCTTTTCCTTTTCTTCCAGCACGGACAGGAACGCCCGGGCCTTTTCCACGTCGGAGTATTCGGGGTAATTCAGAATGTTGTGGCTGCCCCCCACGGCCACGGTGTCGGTGGCGGACTGCCGGGCCATCTGGGCCGCCAGATCGGCAATGCCCTGGATCACCCGTCCGTCGCCGCCCAGCTGCCGGGAATAGGCCCCCAGCATTTCCTGCACCTCCTGCAAGGTGCGGCCCGCCAGGCGTTCCGTCAGGGTGCGGGAGATGGCGTACAGGGCATCGCCGTCCAGATTTTCGGATACCCGGATCACCGTGTCCCGGATGGCGCCGGTGTCCGTGACGATCACCAGCAGCGCCGCGCCCCGGGGCATGGGCACCAATTGCAGGGTGGACACCCGCAGCTCCAGCTGCTTGGGCATCATCACCACGGCGGTGTACCGGGTAAATTCGGAGATGGCCCGGGCCGCCGAGCCGATCACGTCCTCCATCTGCCGCACCCGCTGGGAAAAGTATTCCCGGGCCTGGGGGTTCTGGGGCACGTCATTGTTTTCCAGCAGCTCATCCACATACAGCCGATAGGCCTTCACGCTGGGCACCCGCCCCGCCGACACATGGGGCTGGGCCAGATAGCCCAATTCCTCCAGGTCGCTCATCTCATTGCGGATGGTGGCGCTGGAGAGGCCGGTTTCATACTTGCGGGAAATGGTGCGGCTGCCCACCGGCATGGCGGTGAGGACATAGTCGTCAATGATCGCCCGCAGGATCCGTTCCTTCCGCGCGTCCATCTCATGCATGCCCATCCGGCAGCCCTCCTTTCCGGCATTCGTTTCTTCTGGATTGTTAGCACTCAACTCGGTCGAGTGCTAACCACGTGTATAATGTACCACGTTTCCATAGAAATGTCAATACTCCCGAAAAAAATATTTCAATAATTTGTGACTATCATTACAAGGCGCCAAGCTGAACCTGGCCGATGGCAATTCTTTACTGGCCGTCTCTGCCGGGCGCTGGGGCAAGGAGGGCCGCAACGGCGGCGACTGTGTGCTGAACGCCCAGGATCAAACACGGGAAGGCACAACAGTTGTGGATGGTTTTTCTTCCTTGGAAATCCATCTGACAAACTCCGCATATACCGGGGCGATCCATGAAACAGGAGAAGCCGGAAATGTTTCCATCATGCTGGATGATGCCAGCGCCTGAACCCTGACCGCCGATATTTAGGTTCACTTGTTTTTTTCAGTTTCTATAATAGGAAGGCCCTCTTTTCCTGGCGGCGGGGCTTGGAGCCTGCGCCCGGAACGAGCAAAAATGCCTGAACATCCCGAAAGGGGCGATCAGGCTTTTTTCTTTGATCATGATTGGTCAACTGAAAGTGGACATCCGGCCAAGCGCCCGTGCTATGCTGTTCGTGTCAGAGCGAAACACACAGGAAAGGATCGTGAGAAAGATGACGAAAATGCAGACCGGAAAGAAAGACTTGAAGCAATACCTGGGGCATACCGGCATGGGGATCATCAAAGAAATGCAGGACACGAATCAGAAGCGCGTCATGGGCGCGCTGGTTCAGCGGGTGGGCGACGATCTGGACATGCTGGATTATGTGCAGGCGCAGGTGCTTATGCCCGATGAAACAGCCGCAAAGGAAAACAGAGGAACGGTCCGGGCGATCCTGACGAGCCCCATCGTGACGCTGCTGCTGGCCGGGGGCGCAATGGCGTTTGTATTTTTGTGCTGGCAGAACTTTTGGCGTATGTCTGTCCATGTGGTGAAGCCCGCTTTCGTATTCGATCCAAATTGGCTTCTTCTGCTGCTGTTTGCTTTGCTGCTGTTCGGTCAGGCGATTTTCCAGCTGGTGATCCGGGCAAAAGCAAAGTCCGCCGCTCCATCCGCCCCGGAAGCCCAGCTCATGCTGGATGCGGAGCGGGCCAAGGTACAGATGGAAAAGCAGCTTTCCAAACTGATCAACGACACCGAAGCCATCTGCGGCATGTTTCAGAATCAGCAGCTGGAAAGCGTCAATACCTACGAGGATGAACTGGTGAAGCTGTTCGCTTCCCTGTATGAAGCCAAGGTGGATCGGCCTGACTGCGAGGAATTCAATTACAGCCTGACCATGGCGGAAATGATGCTGCGCCAGATCGGGCTGAAAGCGGTGCCCTATTCCGAGGAACAGAAAGCCCTGTTCACCGTGGAAACCGAGGACTATCCCAGCCAGATGCGCTTCCCCGCCATCGTTCGGGAAAGAACCGGCGAAGTGGTGAAGAAGGGCGAATATATACAGAATATCCCTTGCGCGCCGAATTAATCCAGATTATAATGAAATTATAAAAAAACCCGAATGAGGAGAAAAACGGATGAACGGCAAAAAGAAATCATTTCAGCAGGTTTTCCAAGTGAATAAACCCATTTTGGCCATGCTTCACCTGAATGGTTTTATGCCTGAGCGGGTTCATGAGTGGGCCAAGCGGGAGATCGAACAGCTCTACGCTAATGGTGTGGACGCGATTCTGGTGGAAGATTATTTTGGGTCGCCGGAGGATGTGGAGTGGGCGCTGGATGAACTGAAAAAGAATTATCCGGAGAAAGCGTATGGCGTCAATCTGCTGAGCGATCCTGAAAAAGCGTTTCGTCTCGCCATCCAATATGGCGCGTCGTTTGTGCAGATCGATTCCGTGTGCGGCCATCTGCGCCCCGGCTCCCACATGAGAGGACACGACAAGCCCAGCCTTTATGACAAAACCTGTGACGGCGATTTTGCGCAGAACCTTGCTGATCTCCGGGCGGCGTATCCCGTTTTCCTGCTGGGCGGCGTGCGGTTCAAATATCAGCCCGTGCGCTCCAAGCGCAGCGTGGAGGAAGACCTGACGATCGGAAAAGAACGCTGCGATGCCGTGGTCGTCACCGGCGCGGGCACCGGAATCAATACAGGCATGGAGAAAATCCGGCAGTTTCGCCAGTGCCTGGGGGATTTCCCGCTGTTCGTTGGCGCAGGCATGACGGCGGAAACCTGCCGGGAACAGTTATCCGTTGCGGACGGCGCCATCGTGGGCAGCTGGTTCAAGCAGGGCGGAATGACGGATGCCCCCGTCGATCCCGACCGGGTGAAAAAACTGATGGATATCGTAAAGCAAATGAGGGAATCAATCACAGTGCAGGCTGAATGATGCCTGCGTGAACAGAAAAGGAAACAGCATGAATTGAAGGAAGGAAAAAGAAATGGCCCGCAAAGTGCCTCATTTGTATCTTATGGCCATGAAAGCCGAACTGGCTGCCGCTTTTTCAGAAACATTTCACAATGTGGGTGAAACGGAAATTATACGGGATGACTTCATTTCATTTATGGATAAGCATTCTTTCGTTGACGGCATTGTTTCCCCGGCCAACAGCTTTGGCCTGCTGACCGGAGGATTTGACAAAGCGCTCCGGGATTATTTCGGTAAACCGCTTCAGGACGCCGTCCAGCATAAAATCCTGACGGAATGGTTTGGAGAACACACTGTTGGTACGAGCATGGTCGTGGAAATTCCGGGATGGCCAGGAAAAAAGCTGCTCCATACTCCTTCCATGAGAACACCCTCTGCGATTCTTGATGGTCAGGTCGTTTACCTGTGTATGCGGTCTGCTCTCATGGCGGCGATACGATCCGGCATTGCCTTTCTGGTGGTGCCTGCCTTTGGAGGCGGCACGGGCCATGTTCCGGATAACATGATCGCCTGCAACATGCGTACTGCCTATGACCAGATCATAAGTCAGCTTGAAAACCCACATATGGAAACATTCAGAACGGCAGGAAAGGTTCTCAGAAGATGATTGGAATATCGCCGCTGATTACTGAAATCTGAAGAAAAGGAGCTTCATCAATTTGAAAAAGAAAAACGTGGTCGTGATGGGCGGCAGTTTTAATCCGCCCACTATGGCCCATTTGAAAATTATGCAGGTAGCGTTGGACGCCCTCGAGGCGGACAGGGGGTATTTCGTGCCCGTCAGCTTTGCCTATCTGAAAAGGAAAATGGTCAAGGCGGGAGAAGGGCATCTTTGTCTGCCGGACGAACTGCGGCTGAATATGCTGCGCGCCATGATCCAGACGGATGAGCGGATACAGATCGACACCCAGGAAATGAGCGAGCCCTGCGCCATCACGCAAAAAACCATGAAGTCGACCCAGGAACGCCATCCTGACGCAAGGATTTATTTTGTCGCTGGGGCAGACAAAATCCCGTTGCTTGAAGAGTTTGTCAGAAAATGGAATTTTCTGGAACGGTATAGCGTCATCGTTTTTTCCCGCGAGGGAACCAGCCTGATGGAGGAAATTGCCCGGCATGAGCTGCTTGCGGCCTTTCAGTCCGCCATCGTTCCCATTGTTCCGCCGAAAGACATTGAAGGAATCAGCTCGACCCAGGTTCGGAAACATTTGTTTGACGTGGATGCCGTTGCCGATATGCTGCATCCCGCTGTGGTTTCCATGCTGCGGCAGCTCAAACCCGAAGATTTCCCGGAAGAAATCATCGGATTCAAGGATGGCTTTGCGTTTCTCTCAAACGACTATCCCGTTCCTGTGACCTATGAAGGGCTTTCTTATCCCTGCGCGAGCTCCGCGTTTCTGGCCTCCAAGTATGCCGACGCCTTAAGGCGCGCTGAAATTGCCCGTATGAAGCTGGAGAAAGCAAAGCAAAAGTATGGGGCAGAACCGGGAAACGCGGACTGGGAAAGCCGGAAAATTGCCATCATGGACGAAATCGTGAGAAACAAATTTTTACAGCACCCCGATTTATCGGAGCAGCTCGCAAACACTGGCAGCCGCAAGCTGATCGCAGGCGGAAAAAACGGCGGCTTCTGGGGCGTCGATCTGTATACCTGGAAAGGTGAAAACATGCTTGGCATCTTATTGATGAACCTACGGAAGGATTTGAAGGCGGAAAAGACACATGAAGTATAATCGAGAATGGGCCGTTAAAAAGTACAATGCGGGCGAAGACATGCAGGTGATCGCGTTCTGGGGGCATACGCCGAACCCGAAAAGGATGACCAAAGCCTGCTGCAGCCAATGGTACGATTGCCTTTTTGAAGTGGACGGCGTGCAATACCACACAACCGAACAGTATATGATGTCGCAGAAGGCGCTGCTGTTCGGAGATCAGGAAACCTGCAAGAAAATCATGGCCTCTGACAATCCAAAAGACTACAAAGCGCTGGGCCGTCTGGTGCAGAATTTTGACGGCAGCGTGTGGGATCAGCACAAATATGAGATCGTCCTGCGCGGCAATCTTGCGAAATTCGGCCAGAACCCTGAGTTATGGGCATTCCTGAACGGGACGGGCGACAGCGTGCTGGTGGAAGGAAGCCCCTATGACGGCATCTGGGGCGTGAACCTGGCCATTGAGGACCCGCGGATTCACGATCCGAATGCCTGGCAGGGAGAAAACCTGCTTGGCTTCGCCCTGATGGAAACCCGGGATATCCTGCGGGAAAAGCAGGCCGAGCGTTTATAAGCGCCCAATAGCGCGGTGTGAAAGCTAACGACGCAGGCAGAGCTATCAATCATCAGGATGAAACAGAAGATGTCAGGTTTCGTGCCATATTTCGCGCATTTTCAGCAATTTTCAACTCCTCATTCCTCATTCCTAACTCCTAACTTTGTGACTTAAAGTGTCCTTCAAATGATTGCGGCTGAACAGATACGATCACTATTTTTCAGCCTGGTGGACAAAGAGAGAATTTCAGCTTGAAGATATACAAGGTCAAAGAAGACAAAGACCATATTTTTGAGTTTTCAGCCTATGCCGAAAGCGTTGCAGCAGAAAGAGAAGTTCAATACTGAAGCTGTCAGAGGCTGATGTGAAAGCGGGGGGATACGGATGATCAAGCTGCAAACGGGGCTGATCTGGCCGGGCTGCGCGCAGGGAAAATACATTGTGAAAGCCAAAGGATACTTCCTGGCCGTGCTTCGATGGGGCACTGCGGACAAGCCATTCAACGGCTGGAGTCCCTTTTTGTATGTGCCCATCGCCCCCGCAGGCAACGGAACCTTTTTCTTTCCCGGCAGACGGGCCATCCCCAGGGAAGCGACCCACGTGTGGGCCCACTGCGTGAATGATGATTTTTCCACCGCCGCCGACGTCAGTGTAGGAATCCCTCAACGCTTTCTGTGCGCCGCACCTGATTCCGCCGTTCAGCGTTTCTCCGTGCTCACCGACCTGCACCTGGCCTCCAAGCCCTGGCACGTCCGGCAGGCGCTGAAAACCGCGGAAAGCGACGTACTGTTTCTGCTGGGCGACAGCACCAACGATGGAGAGAAAGCGCAGCTTGATCTGTTCCAGGAGTGCATCCGGGACATAGCGCCGGACAAGGTGATTTTTCCCGTCCCGGGCAACCATGATATTGTACATCCCAAAATCATGCCGCATGGCACGGAAAATTACCGCGGCTTTCAGGCCAGCCTGCTGGCGCGGGCCGCGGCGAAAGGCTATCCAGCGGAATATCACCCGGACAGTTTGGCTTATGCCGTGCGCATCGGACGGATGGACGTGGTCGGCCTGCAATGCGTGACAGACGGCAGACGGTTTCTGTTCCCGGAAGGAAAGCAGCTGACATGGCTCCAGGAACACCTGGAAGAAAACCAGGACGCCGCCCGGCACATGATCCTCTGCCACGCACCGCTGCTGCGCCACAATCCCAACCGAAAAGACGGTACGCCCTACCTGAACCGGGACAAGGAGCTGCAAGCTATCCTGGACAGCCATGCCAACATCCTGTTTCTTTCAGGCCATACCCACGTATCCCCCAATCTAATGCGGGGGAACGCGGAGTGGGATGCGGAAAGAAACAATATCTATCTGGACTGCGGCAGCGCTGTGATCCGGGCGGAAATAGTAAGTACCGGCAATTGGCTTTCTTTTGTGAAAAGACTTTCCAGGGATGAAATTGAAAAGCTGGAATGGCAGGATTATAAAATCCAGCCAGTCTTGACCTGTTACTCATATGTGACTCCATTGGATGAAAAAAATATCTTCGAGCTGAATTTTGTTTCCCAGTTTGATGTGAGATCTGCACAAGTTATCTATACTGATGAAGATGAGGTGGATCTATACTGATGAAGATGAGGTGGATCATTGTGTGCAATCCTATTCTGAGTATGATAAGATAGACAGTATCTGGTATCATGACGAAGTGATAGGACTCCACAGATATTGCCCTTTTATGAATCCTCAGAGAATCAAACCACTCAGGCCCGAATTACCGGAATATGAAAACCTTCTTCCGCGCTACATGAACCCTTCTCCCCGCTCCAAAAAGCGGTGAAAAAAAGTTTCAGGTGTATACCATAAAGAAAAGGATGAAAAGCCATGGAAATCAACGGCGTATTCTATTGCTCCCGGTGTATGCGCAGGATGGAGGCGGAAGGAAAATGTCCCCACTGCGGCTATGACAGCGAAAAGCAGGAGCGGAACCGGACCGTTCTGGAAGAAGGGACATTGCTTTCCGAAAAATACCAGCTGGGCGCGGTGATCGGTCAGGGCGGCTTTGGCATCACCTACGCCGCCTGGGATGAAAACCTGGACCGGCCCGTGG
>CAMOUF010000259.1 GCA_946626395.1 uncultured Clostridia bacterium | reverse complement strand
CCGGCGAAGGGAGAGAAGCCCATGGCTTGGATACAGGTGGAATGCGACAGGGAAATACATTTGAACGGCAGCCAGGGAAATCTTTTGCTGCGGGACGCTCGGGCCGATTTCAGCCGCTGGGAAAACCAGGTGGACTGTGTGTATATGGACCCGCCCTTCCTGACGGGAGAAGAATTTTTCCTGCGTATGCGGGTGGGGGAGGAGGGCTGGGCTACGGGCCGCAGCGCCCTGACGCTGCCCGCCTATCAGGATAAATATGCCAGCCGCCAGGAATACCTGGGCCTGCTGCGCCTGGCCCTGGAAAACGCGAAAATGATGCTCAAGGATACGGGCTCCCTGTTCCTGCATTTGGACAGCCGGATGGGGGCCCACGCCCGGCTTTTGTGCGACGACATCTTCGGGGAAAGCAATTTCGTCAACGAAATCATCTGGGCTTACCAGTCTGGGGGCCGTACCATGAAACGCTTCCCCCGGAAGCACGACGTGATCCTGTTTTACCGCAAAACCCGCAGCCAGTATTTCAACATTCAGGCGGTGCCCATTTCCCGGGGAGAGAACCGCTCCAACCATATGCGCCGCAGCATCGACGCCCAGGGCAGACCCTACCGCAGCATCAAGTCCGGCGGGAAAACCTACGTCTATTACGACGACGATCCCGTGTATCCCGGCGACGTGTGGACGGACGTGAGCCATTTGCAGCAGAAGGACCCTCAGCGCACCGGCTATGATACCCAGAAGCCCCTGGCCCTGCTCAAGCGCATCATCCTGTCCACTACTCAGAAGGGCGACCTGGTGGCCGATCTGTTCGGCGGCTCGGGCACTACGGCGGTGGCCGCGGCGGAGGAAGGGCGGCGTTTCCTGTCCTCGGACGCGGGCGGGCTGTCTCTGGCGGTGAGCCGCAAACGCCTGCTGAATACCGCCATGACCGTGGAGGCTCCGGCCTGCGCGGCAGGGGCGGCCCTGGAAGCGGAGTTTGAACCTGGCATCGCGTATCATGACGCAAGGCTGGTCAGCTATCTTCCGCCGGATGGCTGCCCCGTGACTGGCCTGGACGCGGTGGATCAATGGTCGGTGGGCTTTTACCGGGATAAAACCTTCTATGCCCAGGCCAACGCCGCCCGCACCAAGCATACCCCCGCTTTGAACGGTTTACTGCAATTGCCCCAGCTTCGCGGCGTGCCCGCCATTCTGATTTCCGATGTGATGGGCAACCGCAGCGTGTGGATACAGGAGGAAAAAAGATGACCCAGGAAAACAAAAAGACCAAAACCCAATGGATCGCCCGGATTGCCGCGGCGCTGCTGGTCCTCATCGTGGTGGGCGGAAGCCTGTTCTTCCTCCTTGCCCCGGGGAAACCCCAGGCGGATGGCGCTTCCCGCCTGCCGGTGGCTTCCGCCAGGGCGGAGAGCTTCAAGACCCTGAAAAAGGGCGACTCCGGCAAGGAGGTGCGCGCCGTTCAGGAGGCCCTGATCCGTCTGGGATACTACGACGGCAAGGCTGACGGCAATTTCAGCAAGACCCTGGAGGCAGCGGTGCTGGCTTTCCAGGAGGATTTCGGCCTGGACAAGACCGGTAAAATTGACGAAGATACCTACCTGCTGATCACCGAGGACAACGGGGAAGCACCGCCCCAGGACCCCGCCGCCCAAAAGCCTGACGCCACCGCTCCCCCTGCCCAGGAAGCGCCTTTCGTGGTGAAGGAGGGAGAATACTCCGATAAGGAGCATGTGGCCGCGTACCTCAAGGAATTTGGGGAGCTGCCCGGCAACTACATCACCAAGAAAGAAGCCCAGGCCCTGGGCTGGGACAACAGGCTGGGGAACCTGTGGCAGGTGGCCCCCGGTAAGAGCATTGGCGGCGATCGGTTCGGCAACTATGAAGGCCAGCTGCCGGAGGCGAAGGGCCGGAAATATTTCGAGTGCGATATCGACTTTGACGGCGGCTACCGCAACGCCAAGCGCATCATTTTCAGCAGCGACGGCCTGATCTTCTATACCGAAGACCACTATACCACCTTTGAGGAGTTGGATTGACATGGACAGAGTGCAGCTTTCCGCAGCCGGATGGGACAGCCCGGAAAAGGCCCACGAGGAATTGGCCCGGGCCCTGGCGTTTCCCGATTACTATGGACGCAACCTGGACGCCCTTCACGACTGCCTGGGGGATCTGAACGGCGTGGAGCTGGTGATCGTGGATTGCTCCGCCCCCGCCCGGGCCATGGACAAATGGCCCAGCTTCCTGGCTGTGTTCTTTGACGCTGCCCAGGAAAATCCGGGGCTGAATATCCGCCTGTTGCCGTAACGGGACGGCGCATAAAAAAATCGCTTGCAGCATGAACCGCAAGCGATTTTTTTCATTTACTGTTTTGCCCGGGCGGCGGCCTTGGCGCGGAGCTCATGGCTCAAGGTGCGCTTGCGCATGCGCAGGGACTTGGGCGTGATTTCCAGCAATTCGTCGTCGTCGATAAATTCCAGGCATTCTTCCAGGGTCAATGGATGAATGGACACTAAGCGCAGGCTGTCCTCGGAGGCGGAGGCGTTGCGCATATTGGTCACATGCTTGGCCTTGCACACGTTCACCACGATGTCCCCGGGGCGGCTGGATTCGCCGCAGATCATGCCGCCGTACACCGGCACCTGATTGCCGATGAACAGGGTGCCCCGGTCCTGCACGTTGAACAGGGCGTACTGGGTGGTTTCACCGGTCTCATAGCACACCAGCGCGCCAACGTTGCGGTGAGGAATATCGCCCTTGTAATCTTCATAGTGGTCAAACACGGCGCTCATGATGCCCTCGCCCCGGGTGTCCGTCATGAATTCAGAGCGATAGCCGAACAGGCCCCGGCTGGGCACCAGGAATTCCAGACGCCCCCGGTCGCCCCCCGCCATGTTTTCCAGGGTGCCCCGGCGGCGGCCGATCTTTTCGATCACCGCGCCTGCGTAAGCCTGGGGCACGTCGGCCACCATGCGCTCCACAGGCTCCTGCTTGCGGCCGTCCTCGTAGCGGTAGATGACCTCGGGCTTGCTCACCTGGAACTCATAGCCTTCCCGGCGCATGGTTTCAATGAGGATAGACAGGTGCAGTTCGCCCCGGCCCCAGACCTCGAACTGGTCGGGGGTTTCGCCGTCCTTGACACGCAAAGATACGTCCGTCTCCAATTCCCGGTACAGCCGGGCGCGGAGATGGCGGCTGGTGACGAACTGGCCTTCCTGGCCGGCGAAGGGGGAGTCGTTGACGGAAAAGGTCATGGTCACGGTGGGTTCGGTGATGGCCACGAAGGGCAATGCCTCCGGGGTGGCGGGGTCGCACACCGTGTCGCCGATGGAAATGTCGGCCAGGCCGGTGAGGGCCACGATATCGCCCATGCTCACCTGTTCGGCGGGCACGCGCTTCAAGCCGTCGTACAGGCTCAGGCCGGTGAGCCGCCAGGGGGCGGACACCTGGTCGTTGCTGGCGTTGCAGCGAACCACCATCATGTTGTCCTTTAAGGTGCCCCGGTTGATGCGGCCAATGCCGATGCGGCCCACGTATTCGTTATAGTCGATGGTGGAAATCAGCACCTGGGCAGGGCCGTCGGGATCGCCCTCGGGAGCGGGGATATATTTCATAATGGTTTCAAACAGGGGCTTTAAATCCGTGCCGGGCTGGGACAGATCCAGGGTGGCGGTGCCCTGCCGGGCGGAGGCGTAAATAATGGGCCGATCCAGGGTTTCCGGGTCGGCGTCCAGCTCGATGAGCAAATCCACCAATTCATCCACCACTTCTTCGCAGCGGGCGTCGGGCCTGTCCACCTTGTTCACCACCAGCAGCACGGGCAGCTTTAAGCCCAGCGCCTTTTGCAGCACGAACCGGGTCTGGGGCATGGGGCCTTCAAAACTGTCCACCAGCAGCAGCACCCCGTCCACCATCTTGAGCACCCGCTCCACCTCGCCGCCGAAATCGGCGTGGCCGGGGGTGTCCACGATGTTGATCTTGGCGTCGCCATAATGCACGGCGGTGTTCTTGGCCAGAATGGTAATGCCGCGCTCCCGCTCCAGGTCGTTGGAGTCCAT
>CAMOUF010000258.1 GCA_946626395.1 uncultured Clostridia bacterium | reverse complement strand
TGATGAAAAACAATGAATGGTTCGACTTGAACCGGGTGTTCGCCGTGGGCGATTCGGCGGGCGGGCACATGCTCACCATTTATTCCGCCCTCTGCGCAAATCCCGATTACGCGGCAAAGTTCGGTATCCAGCCTCCTACGCTTCCGGATGGCACCCCGTTCATTCCAAACGCCGTTGGGCTGAACTGCGGGGTATACCAAATCAGCATGGGGAAGGATGCCAACGCCATGACCCGGGGCCTGATGAAAGCCTTGCTGCCCCATCGCGGCAGCCCGGAGGAGCTGGATTTGATCAATCCCATTCCCTATATCAACGGGCGCTTTCCCCGGGCTTTTGTGATGACCGCGAACCGGGACAATCTGGCAGGGCCTCCGGCGCAGAAGGGCCTGACCGAACGGCTGACTGCCTGCGGCGTTCCGTTTGTAGACAAGACTTACGGAACCGATGACGCGCCGCTGGCCCACGTGTTCCACTGCGATATCCGATCCCAGGCGGCAAAGCAATGCAACGACGACGAATGCCGCTTCTTCCTGCAAGCACTATGAACAGTTGTTCAGCGGTGGAACACTTTATATCAGTGAGGAGTGAGGAGTGAGGAGTAAATAGTTTGCGCTTCGCTCAATATGACAATTTTCAACTCCTAACTCCTCATTCCTAACTGCTCACTTGGTGATTTAAAGTGCTCACGCCTCCACATATTCCTTCAATCGCAGGGACGCGGCTTTGACCGCGTTCTTTTTTTCGCCCTGGCTGGCTAAGGTTTCCACAGCGTCCCGGAGGGACGCGCCTTGGAGCAGGAGGTCAAAAAGCCGGGCCTCCAGGCTAGCCTGCACCACAGGTCTTTCCTCCTTTTGCTTCACCCCCCGCAGGTCGGCCACGATGCAGTATTCACCCTTTTCGCTTTTTTCGTTGGCTTCCAGGGCGGCCAGGATTTCTTCCGGCATGCCCCGGAGGGTCAGTTCGTGGAGCTTGGTCAAATCGCAGGAAACGGACAGCTTCCCCCCCGGCAGCGTTTCGGCGATCGCAGCCACCAGCGCCTTCACCCGATGGGGGGATTCATGAAAAATCGCCCCTTCGGACTTCCGGCCAATGTCCTGGAGCTTTTCTTTCAGGTCGCTCTTTTCCCGGGGCAGGAAGCCGTAAAAGGTAAAGGAAGAAAAATCGAACCCACTGACGGAAACCGCCGCTGCAAAGGCCGTCGGCCCCGCCACCGCGATGACGGGAATGCCCGCCTCCGCCGCGGCCCGCACCAGCTCCGTACCGGGATCGGAAATGGCCGGGGTGCCCGCGTCCGTGACCACCGCCACGTCCACATCCTCGCTCAGCATCCGCTGTACGATTTCCGGCGCGCGGCCCTTTTCGTTGTGCTGATGGCAGGAAATCAGGGGCGTGTCAATGCCAAAATGATTGGTCAGCTTTTTGGTGACCCGGGTATCCTCCGCCGCAATGAGGGAAACGGCTTTCAAGGTTTCCACCGCGTGGGGGCTCATGTCGCCCAAATTGCCGATGGGAGTAGCGACGACGTACAGGGTGCTCATAAATCAATTCCTTCTTTGATCGTTTCGATCTATTGATGTTGTGTCCTTTTATAGGTTTCTCGGAAGGGGGGCTGGGGGAAACCGCTCTTTGGCTCCAAAGAGCGGTTTCCCCCAGAATACTTTTACGTTTCCTTCTCAAAAATCCTTAAGGTGGCGCTGTGGGCGCGGCTGTTTTCTTCCAGTTCGTCTTTCCCTGCCTTGACGGCCCCGCCGATGGCCCGGCCCAGGGGCTTTTTGCCGCAGGTGCAGATGGGGGCCTTGGGGGGACAGGTGCAGGGATTCTGCAATTTCCGGAAGGTGAGCTTCACGATACGATCCTCCACCGAATGGAAGGTGATCACCGCCAGCCGTCCCCCGGGAACGAGCATGTCCACCCAGTCCCGAAGGGCCTGCTCCAGGGGGGCCAGCTCATCGTTCACCGCGATGCGCACCGCCTGGAAGGTGCGGCGGGCGGGATGGCCCTCGTCCTTGCGGCGCACCGCCTTGGGAATGGCCGCGTCCACCACCGCCACCAAATCCTTGGTGGTGGCAAGGGGCTTTTCCGCCCGCTTTTCCATCAGGATCCGGGCGATGCGCGCTGCCCATTTTTCATCACCGTATTCCCGCAGGACCCGGCAGAATTCCTCCTCAGTAACCGTGTTCACGTATTCGGCGGCGGTGATGCCCTGGGTGGTGTCCATGCGCATGTCCAGGGGCGCGTCCTCATGATAGGAAAAACCCCGCTCCGGGGTGTCCAGCTGATGGGAGGACACCCCCAAATCCAATAAGCCGCCGCTTAAAGAAACGCCGGGCAGCAGGGCTTTCACATCGTGGAAATTGCCGTGCACCGGATGAAACCCGGGATAATCTTTCAGCCGCTCCGACGCCGCTGCGATGGCCGCCGGGTCCCGGTCGATACCGTACAGCACGCCGCTCTCCCCCATCGCCCGCAGGATGGCTTCGCTGTGGCCCCCGCCGCCCAGGGTGCCGTCGGCATAGGTTTCCCCCGGCTGGGGGGAAAGGTATTCAAGCACCTCGCTCAGCAGCACGGGAATATGATGAAATGACATATGATCCCCTACTTATCTATGATGATTGCCCACGTTTTGATCAACATGGTCAAGTAATTCCGACGGAGAATACAGTGTGATTCCGAAATTCAAAAAATGCTTGGCGTTTCTTGTCACAATGCCGTCACAGTGGTTCGCCTTGGCGCAGGTCGCCATCAGGCAATCTTCAAAATCCTTCGCTTTTTCCTGAAAAGCCTGAATCACATCCTCATTGGTGACAGTGAGAATCCGAACAATGTTCAGGATGGAGCCGATAATTTTGTACGTTTCCTCCACACTGCCCAGCGCTTTTCTGGTAATATAGAAAATGTCCGTAATGGCCGAAGCGGTTACAAACCCCTGCACTGCCTGATTTTCACACAGCTTTAATACAGCCCTTGAATCCTCATAGAATTCGTCCCGATGGATGAGCACATCCAAAAGAATATTGGTGTCAATCATCACTCTCATATCGAGACAGCCTTTCTTCCCGAAGAGAATGAGCGCTAAGCTCCTTCGGCACCTTGCCCGCTAAAACACCGGCAATGGCATCCACAGCGGAAACATTGGGGTTGATCAATTTTGCCACGGTTTTCCCGTTTTTGGTAATCCATACATCCTCTGTCAAAACAAGCTCCAGATACTTTCCCAGGTTTAATTTGAATTCAGTAGCCGTCACCTGCATCCGCTCATCTCCTTTCACCCATTCTATTTTAATCGATTTTTTTGCAAAATGCAATTCAAATCGAACGATTTGCATTATTTTCTTCTTCGAGAACGCATTTCATTCTGTAAGTCGCAAGCAAAAAGCGCCAGCGGCAAGGGGAGCATGGCCGCTGACGCTTTTTGTTGATTTTTCTTTATCCCAATTCGGCAATACGCTGATCCAGGGACAGCAGCATTTCCTTATTCTTTTCCAGCTTCTCCTTTTCGGCGGCCACCAGGTTGGCGGGGGCCTTATTCACGAAGCCGGGGTTGTTCAGCTTGCCCTCGGCCCGCTGGATTTCCTTCATCAGGTTGTCCCGTTCCTTATTCAGGCGGGCCTTTTCCTTTTCCAAGTCCACCAGCTCGCCCAGGGGAATGAAGAATTCGCCCGCGGCGCACACGGCGCTGACGATCTTTTCCTGGATGGCGTCTTTGGCCTTGCACATTTCCAGCTGGCTCACGCTGGCCAGGCGGGCAAAATACACCTCGGTGCCCGCGAAGGCATCCTGCCAGCCGTCGGCGGGGCGCACCATCAGCCGGGCCTTGTGGCTGGGCTGCACCTTCATGTCGGCCCGCAGGTTGCGGATGGCGCGGATCATATCCATGATGCCCTCCATCCGGGCGGCCTCAGCGGGGAAGTCGTAGGCCTCAAGCACCTTTGGCCAATCGGACAGCATGCAGGAGGCGTTCTGTTCGCCGGGCAGGTTCTTGTACACCTCTTCCGTCAGGAAGGGCATGAAGGGATGCAGCAGGCGCAGCAGGCCGGAAAGCACCGTTTGCAGCACGGCGCGCACGGCGGCCTTGCGCTGAGGATCGTCGCCCAGCAAGCCGCCCTTGGCCAGCTCGATATACCAATCGCAGAATTCAGACCAGGTGAAATCGTAGATCTTCTGGGCGGCCAGGCCATATTCCGCTTCTTCAAAGTTCTTGGAAATCTGGCGCACGGCTTCGTTGTACCGGCTCAGAATCCAGCGGTCGGGCAGCAGCAGTTCCTTGCCCTCCAGGGTTTCCTGGCCGTCCAGGTTCATCAGCACGAACCGGCTGGCATTCCACACCTTGTTGGCAAAGTTCCGGGCCATCTCCACCTTTTCATCGGAATAGCGGGTGTCGTTGCCGGGAGAAATGCCCATCACCAGGGAGAAGCGCAGGGCGTCCGCGCCGTACTTGTCGATGATTTCCAGGGGGTCCACACCGTTGCCCAGGGACTTGCTCATCTTCCGGCCCAGGGCGTCCCGCACCAGTCCATGGATCACCACGGTGTCAAAGGGCGCTTTGCCCATGTTCTCGATGCCGGAGAAGATCATCCGGGCCACCCAGAAGAAGATGATATCGTAGCCCGTCACCAGGGTGGTGGTAGGATAGAAGTATTTGAGGTCTTCGGTTTCGTCCGGCCAGCCCAGCGTGGAGAAGGGCCACAGGGCGGAGGAGAAC
>CAMOUF010000257.1 GCA_946626395.1 uncultured Clostridia bacterium | reverse complement strand
TGAGCCAGGTGGCATCCGCGCTGGCCAGGAAGTCCGTGCGGGTGTGGCCGGTGGTCAGCATGGCCATCAGGTGGTTCACCAGGCCGTCGGCGGAGAAGATGGACAGGGCGACGGCGTACACCAGCACCCAGGAAATGAAGTTGGGGATGGTGGTCAGGGTCTGCACCACCCGCTGGAACTTGGTGGAGCGGACCTCCGCCAGCAGCACGGCGAAGGCAATGGGCAGCCAGGAGGTGGCGATACCCAGGCCGGACATGATCAGCGTGTTTCTCAGCACCCGCAGCAGGTCCCGCACGGTGGCGGGATCATTGAACAGGGAAGAGAACCATTTGAAGCCCACGAAATTGTCCGCCCCGATGGTGCCGCCGGGCTTGTAGTCAAAGAAGGCGAAGCGCCAGCCCCAGATGGGCAGGTAAGCGAAAATGAAGGAAAGCAGGATCACCGGCAGCATCATCAAAAACAGCCGATACTTTTCATCCATTTCCATTCTGGCTGCCGGGTCGGTTTCCCGGCCGGTGGACAGGAACACGATCAGGGCGGTCACGAACAGCAGCGCCGTAAACGCGCAGAACACCCAGAATCCCCCGGGCAGGATCAGATTGATCTTGTCCAGCTTGTCCATCTCGATGCCGTGCGCGGTCATGCGCCCGTAGGTGTGATGGATCAGAAACAGGCCCGCGGCCATTACCGGCGCGCCGATCAGGGGCAGCAGCATGCCGGTCCGGCGCATTTTCCGGTTGCCCAGGCTCATGCAGCCCCCCACCGCGCAGGCGATCACCCCGGCCATGACCACGCAGCAGGCGATCATCAGCAGGGTGATATCGGAATTCTGAATCCATTGGGAGCGCAGAATGCGGCCCATGCTGTTGGTGATGGTGCCGTAGCTGACGCCGGTGGTAAAGAGGCTGGCGGCCTCGTTGATTTTTTCGCTGATCCGGCCCGGATTGGCAGGCGGGAAAAACAGCGCCATGCCGGCCAGCAGCGCGACGGAGCGGAAAATCCACAGCGGCAGACGCTGACCCACAGGCAACGCGTCCACAGGGGCCTTCCTTTTAGCGGCGGCTTCCACGAGTGCTCAACTTCCCTTCGTTTGGTTTTGAATCATGCAAGAGATGAGGGGGAGCGCTTGTTTTCAGCGCTCCCCCGCAGGGAGGCGGCATCAGAAGCCGGACACGGTAAAGGTGATGGCGATGGTTTCGTTGGCGGCGGGCACGGTGTAGCCGAAGGGATCGCTGGTCTGGTTGTAGGTGTCAATGACCTTGATCATGGCGTATTCGCCGCTGACATCCACTTCGGTGTAATCCTTGGAGGCGGCGCTGCCGATCTTGGTCTTGACATTGTCGATGGTCAGGAAGCCGTCCTTGATCAGCTTGCTGGGAATATCGGTGGACACGAACAGCAGGTTGAAGGCTTCGGTAGAGCCAAAGCCCATGTCGCCGGTGGTCAGGGTCACGGTGTATTCGCCGTCGGCCTTGATTTCAGCGTCCTCAAACTGGCCGCCGTAGTCCACGGCGTTGTCGGCATCCCAGCCGGTGAGGCGGTTAAAGTAGGGATGTTCTTCGTCGTTCATACCGTAGCTGTCGTTCCAGGCGTTGCGGAACACATAGGTGACCGCGCCCTGCACGCCGATGTAGGCATGGAAGCCGTTTTCCTTGATGGCCTTGGCTTCGTCCTCGGTCATGGGCGCGTCCTCATCCTTTTCGATGGGCTTGCCATAGATATAGTTGAAGGTGATTTCCACGGTCTTGACGGCGGCGAAGGCTTCCTTGTCCACGATGATGGAGGAAGCGCCTTCCAGATCCTTGTCGGCCCGGCGGGCTTCGGCGGGCACGGAGGACACCCATTCGTTGTACACGTTCTCGCGGGTTTCCACGCCGTCGTCGGAGGTGGTGTAGCCCTTGCCCAGGGTGATGGCTTCGCCGTTCACCTTGATTTCGGTGATGTCGATAAAGTAGCCGTTGAAGGTCTTTTCACCGGTCTTGACGCCCACGGCGGCAAAGGACAGGCCCTGGGCCTCTTCGGGGAATTCCAGGCCCACGGTGTAGGTGCCCGCGCCGGTGATTTCGGCATTCTTGGCGGTGACGGGGTATTCGTTGCCGTCATACCAATACTGGTTGGCCCAGGCGCCGTCAGCGTACATGATGTAGGCCACGTCGGTCACGGGCAGGAGGGAGAAGTCGATTTCCACGGTCTTGACAGCGGCGAACAGCTCCTTGTCCACGATGATGGCCTTGGCGTCGTCGGTCTTTCCGTCGAAGGAGCGGGCGTCGGCAGGCACTTCGGACACCCATTCGTTGTAGATATTCATGCGGGTGGTCACGCCGTCATCAGAGGAGGTGTAGCCCTTTTCAAAGGCGATTTCCTCGCCGTTTACGCGGATGGCGTTGATCTTCAGGTAAGCGCCGGGATAAGTCTTTTCGCCATTGACGATGCCCAGGGCGGTGAAGGCCAGGCCCTGCGCTTCTTCGTTGAATTCCAGGCCCACGGTGTAATCGCCGAAGCCGTCGATCTGGGCGTTCTTGGCGGTGACGGGATATTCGTTGCCGTCATACCAATACTGGTTGGCCCAAGCGCCGTCGGCGTACATGATATAGGCGGTGTCCACGCCGAACTGATGGAGGGTGAAATCGATTTCCACGGTCTTGACGGCGGCGAACAGCTCCTTGTCCACGATCACGGGCTTGGCGTCGTCAGTCTTTCCATCGAAGGAGCGGGCGTCGGCGGGCACTTCGGACACCCATTCGTTGTACACGTTCATGCGGGTTTCTACGCCGTCGTCGGAGGAGGTGTAGCCCTTTTCAAAGGCGATTTCCTCGCCATTTACACGGATGGCGTTGATTTCAATGGTGTAGCCGGGCAGCAGGGCTTCGCCGTTCTTGATGCCCACGGCGGCAAAGGCCAGGCCCTGGGCTTCCTCGGCGAATTCCAGGCCCACGGTGTACTGGCCCGCGCCGGTGATTTCGACGGTCTTGGCGGTGACGGGATACTCGTTGCCGTCCAGCCAGAACTGATTGGCCCAGGCGCTGTCAGCGTACATGATATACGCCACGGGCGCGGCGGCTTCTTCCGCCAGGACGGGCATGATGCCCAGCAGGCTCACGGTCAGGGCCAGGCACAGCAGAGCAGCCAGAGTTTTTTTCATGTCGGTTCCTCCTTTGATTCGTTTGAAAACAAATGTATCGCTTCTGCCCCAAGGGCAGGGGAGCTTAAGGATGCTTGGGGGCGCTCAGGGTGCCGCCCCGGAGAAAAACGCCGCCTACGGTGATTTGCCGGGGGGTATGGCCCTCCGGGTCTTCGATGGCCTCCAGCAGCAGATCCGCCGCCTCCCGGGCCATCCGGGCGATGTCCTGCCGGTAGGTAGCCAGCGGCGGCTTCACCATCCGGGCCAGCCGGATGCCGTCGTAGCCCACCAGGCTGATATCTCCCGGCACGTTGACGCCCTTTTCCTCCAGATCGGCCATGGCCCCCACGCAGCTGAAATCGTCGGGACACAGCACGCAGGTGGGCGGCTCCTCCAGGGCCAGCAGGTGGAAAATGGCTTCGGCGCAGGCGGCGGGGTCGTGGAAATGGCCGTCCACCATGTACGCCCCCGGGGCCCGGATGCCCAATTCCGCGCAGCCCTTATAGAAGCCGTTGGTCCGCTCCCGGGTCACGGTGCCCCTTTCGCCCCGGATGAAGGCGATTTTCCGATGGCCCGCTTCATACACCGCCCGCAGGATCTCCTCCATCCCCGCCTGGTTGTCGCACATCACGCAGTCGCTGCCCTCGTAGGCGTGATCCAGGATCACCGTGGGGATGCTGCTGGCGGCCAGGCGCATCACATCGGCGGAATTGAAATCCGCCTGGATCACGGCCACCCCGTCCAGGCTGCGGCGGCTGGCGCGTTCCAAATACGTGCCCTCCTCGCTGTGGGCGGAGCGGCGGATCAGGGTCAGATCGTAGCCCCCCTCCTCAAAGCACTGGCGCAGTTCGTTGAGCAGGGCGCTGAAATATTCGTGATCCATCCGATCCTCATACAGGATGCCGATGTTGTTGGAGCGGCTGGTTTTTAAGGTGCGGGCGGCGGCGTTGGGGAAGTAGCCCATTTCCTTGGCGGTGCGGCAGATTTCCGCGGCGGTTTTGTTGCCGGAATCGGTGCGCCCGTTCAGCGCCCGGGAAACCGTCGCCGCGGACACGCCGCAGGCCAGGGCGATATCCTTGAGCCGCACCATGCGCCTTCCCCTCCTTCCCCGTCCGTTTGAAAAACTGCAATCGTTTGCAATTTCATTATAAGGGCTATTCCGGAAAATGTCAACGTCTTTTGTGTTCTTTTTGGTGGATTTTTTATTCAATGCTGCCTGATTTTCCGAAAACGAACTGAAACGGAAATGTAACATTCATGATGTATGCAATCGTTTTAATTTCTTTCACAGAAATTGTTCAGTTGTATCAAGCGCCAGGCAATAGGCAATAGGCAAAAGGCAATAGGGGGACGAGAGTTCAGAGTGAAGAGTACAGAGTTCAGATATTACAGTCGTTCCAAGTCTGGATTCGTTCCTTGTGTATGCTATATTCTCTGCGCTCTATCTCCTATTGCCTAATGCCTATTGCCTTTTGCCTTTTGCCTTTTGCCTATCCGCTTAAAGAAAAAAGCCCCGTCCCGTTTCAGGGGCGGAGCGGAGAAAAGGTCCATCAGAAGGCGCTTCCCGTGGGCGCTTCTTTGATCCTGACCCGGATATTCTGCTGCGGGGTGGGGCAGCGGTTGGGCATGGCGGTGGTGATGGCCCAGAAGCCGTTGCTCTGGGTGCCGTAGTTGAAGCTGCCCGGGTGATCGTAATCCTGACGGAAGTAGGCTTCCTTGGCGCCGATCCAGCGGCCGTTCCTGCCGAACACCCGGAAGTTGTACAGCACCATGCTGCGCACGTCTCCGGCTGAGGTGGGGTAGAAATTTTCCAGGAAGGCGCAGGTGTCCTTCATATAGGTTCTTTCATAGGGCAGCTCGAATTCAATCAGCCGCGTCCACGCCTTCGTTTCCAGATCGCACACCCAGAAGATGATGCGGCTGTTCTGCCCCTCCTGATTGGCGCACTGCAGCAGGGCCCGGTAATTCTTGTACCTTTCCCAGGGGAAGGGGATCGTGCAGTGAACAAAGCCACCTTCCACGGAGGCGTCGAAGATTTCAAAGCCCTCGTTGTTTTCCGGATAGATCTGCCGGGCCCGCAGGGTGTGGGTCACGCCTTTTTTGTCGGTGCAGTAGGTGTTCCAGATGGTCAGGATCACCCCGTTGGGTTTTCCGGCGTCCCCTGTCTGAAAGCCCGCGTAGCCCGCCACACCGGGATAATCCCGCTTGACGGTGCGGTAGGCACTGCTCAGGCTGGCGGTATCCAGGTCAAAATTGCCGATACACAGGTAGGTGTGCTCGGGCAGGTAATCCACCCGGAAATCCACCGCGTAGTTGGTATACATGGTGGTGTTGGGAAAAATGGGCGTACATACGATGTACGGGGCAATGTCCCGCGGCTGAAAGGTTTTGAGCTCCTGATCCCGGGGAAAGGAGAGATACTCGCTCCAATGCACCCAGGGAGAATAGGTTTCTCCCCGGGCGGGCGCAAAGGGCAGAAGAAGCGCGAAAACGGCCAATGAAAGAATGAGAACGCGGATCGGCTGCCGCCTGTTCATTTGTTATTCCCCCTCGTTATTGGGATCAAGTGCCCGTCAGTGAAGCTGATAGCACTCCACAGACGTGGCTTTTTTGCCGGAATTCTGGATCACGGTTCTTTCTTCCCGGGTGAGGGGCCAAAAGAAGGTAGAAGTCACCTTGGGGGCAATCGTCCAATTGAGGGGCATTTCCTTGCAAAAGAGAATGCCGCCGTTCTGGTCCAGAAGCACCGCGTAAAAGGAGATGCTTTTTTCCTCCAGGCGGGAGGAAGATGTGTTGGTAAAATTAAAGGTGACTTTGTCGTCCTTAAAATCCGCTTTGATGGGATACCATGGATTGGAATCGCGGTATTTGGAAACGCCGTTTACGGAAAACTGGGCGTCCTCCACAGAATGAATTTTCCGGGCCGTGCTCCAATCCGCATAGGTTCTTGCCATAATCACCGTGGTTTCGCCGGAATCCACTCGCCGGGGCAGGTGGTCGATGGCGCTGCTGAGCAGGACGGTGCCCTTGGCGTCCATGAATTTCACCCGGAGATACACATACGCGTCGGCATCGCTTTTGTTTTCCAGCATCGCCATATAGAGGATTTCGTATTCGTTTTCCTTTTTGGTGTTCGGGTTTGCGCCGCTGGAGTTTTCATTCCGCTTGATGACCACCTTTTCGTTAAACAGCTCCACGCCTTTCACTTCTTTGGCCAGGGCGGAAGGGAACAGGCACAGCAGCAGCGCGGCCAGCACGGGAACCAGCATCCATTTTTTCATCTCAAATTCCTCCTTTATTTCGACTGATGGAAGGGCAGCAGGGGTGTGGAGAACACACTTCCGCCCACGTCCACCACATACAATTGAACGAAGTATTCCGCCTGGGGGTCCAGGGGCTGGCGACTGAAGACCAGGCCATCCTTGCCCACGGTGATGGGCAGATCGCTTTGCGCGCCCTCCGGGATATCCAGCCAGTCTTCAAAGATGCCGGGGGCGGCAGGGTCTTCGGAAACGATTTCCCGCAGCGGGCGCAGCAGCAGCAGTGCGTCTCCCGTTTTCAGCGATTCCATGATGGGGTTTGGCATGGAGCCTTCATTGGGCAGGCGCACCGCGGTCACCTGGCCGACGGGGTGCTCGGGGGAAAGAGTGATGGTGGCGTTCAAGGTCTGGCTGACGCCGTCCCGGGTCCGCAGGAAGGAAAACGCGTATTGGATGCCGTTTTCATCCCGTCTTGTTTCCTTCACGGCCAGGGGCTGCCAGGGCGTTCCCTCTCCGCCGGACACCGACAGCGCTGTGAGGGGCAGGGCCGCCTGCAGCCTGGCGCCGTTCTGGGTAAGGCTGCTGCCTGTTTCCAGGAGGCGGTAGCGGTCCTTGCCTTCCTTCACGAGGATAGTGTAGAAGCTGTCCACCATGGTGGCCTGCAGTTCCGGGCTGACCTCCACTTCAAACAGCCGCACCGGCTCCGGCTCATCTGTCACCGCGCCGATGGGCGCGCGCCAGCTTTCCTCATCCGCCTTTGTCACCCGGAGGGCCGCTTCCTGCGTTTCTCCGGACTGGAAAAGGCCGCCGGAGGCGAGGCCGTAGGAATGATATTTCTCGATGAATTTCTGATAATTTGTCAGGATGCCATTATCACTGAACACTTTATAGATACTGAGCAGAGTGCCGCGGTTATTGCGGATCTGAAGCGGGAAATAGAAGGACGCGCCGCCCAGCGCTTCGCCCTGCTTCGTAACGTATCTGAAAATCAGCATATCGTTCAGCGCCTGGTTCAGCCGTTTGGCTTCCGTGGGCAGATCGGAGTAAATGGCCTGGGCGAAGGAATGCACGTCGTACAGGTCCCAGCAATCGTCGCTGCCGAAATCGTTTACCTCCCTCACCCTTTTCATGAGCCGGGACATGTTCACAAAATCGCTGCGGTCCCGGGACCGCTTTTTGAATATGCTGTCCAATTCCGCGCACACTTGTTTGGCCTTGGATAAATCGTAGCCGCAGATGATGCTGTCGATGTTGTTAAAGTACATCCGCAGATAGCCCACCGTGGCAATGGCTTCCATCAGCACGGTGGGGTCCGGGTCTCTGGCGCAGCTTTGGCCAAGGAGCGAAAAATCCCAGGTGCCGGCCCTGCTTGATTCTTCCGAGGCCAGCATATACCGCGCATAGGGAGACAGGGCCGCGGCCACTTCAACGGTGCCCATCAGGCAGGCGTTAAAGGCGATCAGCTCCAGCTTGTTGCTTGTGCCGAAGGGGCTCTCGTCCAGGGCGTGCAGCAATTCTCTCATGAACAGGGAATCCTCGCCGTAAGTCGTGTCATCGCCAAAGCCAATAATTGGCCCGCCGCCGTGATCCCACAGAATCAGGGTGTAGCCGTCCGCCGCATAGCGGTAATAAGCGGTTCTGAGAAAGTCGCTGAGCACGTCATATTCGCCCATGCTGCGCCGCTTGCAGTCCGCAATGGCTTTAAAGCGGTAAACGCCCCGTTCCTTGACCAATTCAAAGGTGCCCACTTCGCCGGGCCGCATGGGAAAGTCTATGCCCCATACGTTGGACCCGCCTGCGCAGAGCAGCACGTTGGTGCAGGACAAATCCACGTCACCGGCCAGAATGGATTCCAAATCCCGGGAAGCCAAATGATATGCATTTTCTTCCAGGGTAGAACCGACCATATAGATCATGAACGTTCGTTTGAACGCTTTCTTGGGGGCGCTGGTGGGCTTGGGGGTCGGTTTGGGCGTGGGTTTCGGAGTCGCTGTGCGTCTGGGCGTTGGCTTCGGGGTCGCCGTACGCTTCGGCGTGGGTTTCGGAGTCGCTGTGCGTCTGGGCGTTGGCTTCGGGGTCGCCGTACGCTTCGGCGTGGGCTTTGGTGTCGCTGTGCGCCTGGGCGTGGGTTTCGGGGTAGCCGTGGGTTTGGGCGTCGGCTTCGGGGTCGCTGTGCGTCTGGGCGTTGGCTTCGGGGTCGCCGTGGGCTTTGGCGTGGGCTTTGCCGTAGGCTTCGCTGTTGGCTTTGGCGTGGGTTTCGCCGTTGGTTTTGGCGTGGCAGTGGGTTTTGCCGTAGGCTTTGGGCTCGGCGTAGGAGTGGAGCCAAACACAATGCCGTCCTCTTTGCTTGGGCGGCCGTCGGGCCGCGGCGTGGGGGTGGAGCCGAACACGATTCCGTCCTCTGTACTTGGGCGGCTGTCGGGCCGCGGTGTGGGCGTGGAGCCGAACACGATGCCGTCGCCAGTCTGCGGGCGGCTGTCGGGCCGCGGCGTGGGCGTGGAGCCGAAGACGATTTCAGCTGTGGTTTCCGGCATCGCCTTTCCGGAAGCCTGGGCGGAAGCGCATCCCATCAATAGGCCCCATAAACAAAGAAAGACCAGGAAATATTTCAGCCTGTTCGGGTGATTTGATAAAAGCATGCCGCTCCTCCCATCTCGATGAAGGATGAAATCTTGATTCTTTTTAAAAAACGAAAGCATTGATCCAGCAGGATTATAGCATATCATGGCATGTTTTGACAATATTTTTCCCATATCCCGCCAAATTTTGTCGGTAAAGCATAAAAAAAGTAACCGGCGCGCGGCGCCGGCTTTTCAGGCAATAGGCAGTAGGCAATAGGAGATAAAGAATTCAGAGTTCAGATATTTTTGCCATTCCAAGTCTGGATACGCTGTTTGTGTCCGTCTATAATCTCTGCACTCTGAACTCTGTACTCTGCACTCTTTCGACTAATGCCTATTGCCTATTGCCTATTGCCTATTCGCTTAAAGTGTTAACAATGGATTTACTTTCCCATGTCCACCATAAAGGCCAGGTAAGCGCGGATGGCTTCGTACAGGTCGGCCTTATTGATGATTTCTTCGGGGGCGTGCATGCTCAGCACGGGCACGCCGCTGTCGATGACTTCCATGCCGTACAGGGCGCAGATATAGGCGATGGTGCCGCCGCCGCCCAGGTCCACCTTGCCCAGCTCGGCGGTCTGCCAGGAAATATCATGGTCGTCCATGATTTTGCGCAGGCGGCCGATGAACTCGGCGTTGGCGTCGTTGGAGCCGCTCTTGCCCCGGCTGCCGGTGAACTTGTTGTAGCACACGCCCCGGCCCAGGAAGGCGGCGTTCTTCTTTTCAAAGGCGGAGGCGAACAGGGGATCAAAGCCCGCGCTCACGTCGCAGGACAGCATGCGGCTGTTGGCCAGGGCCCGGCGCAGGATCAGGCTGCTGTCGGTGCCGGTGAGGGCCAGCAATTCCGCCACGGCATTTTCAAAGTAATGGGCCCGCATACCGGTGGCGCCCACGGAGCCGATTTCTTCCTTGTCCGCCAGCAGGCAGCAGCAGGTATAGGCGGGAATTTCGGGCAATTGCAGCATGGCGGCGATTTCGGCGTAGGCGCACACCCGGTCGTCGTGGCCGTAGCCCAGGATCATGCTGCGGTCCAGGCCGTAGTCCCGGGCCTTGCCAGCGGGCACGGCTTCCAATTCGGCGGACAGCATGTCCTCTTCCTCCAGGCCGTATTTCTCCTGGAGAATTTTCAGCACCATGGCCTTGACAGGCTCCTTCTCATCCTCTTTTTCCGTCAGGGGACGGCCCGCCAGCATGATGTCCAGCCCTTCGCCGGTGATCACTTCGCCGGCCTTTTTCTGCATCTGCTCCTGGCTCAGATGGATCAGCAGATCGGAAATGCCCACCACGGGGTCGTTTTCATCCTCGCCGATGACCACGTTCACCAAGGTTCCGTCCTTCTTCGCCACCACGCCGTGAAGCGCCAGGGCCCGGGCCACCCACTGATATTTTTTCACGCCGCCGTAATAATGGGTGTCGGCGTAAGCGATGTCGTTGTCCTCATAGAAGGGGTTCTGCTTGATGTCGATGCGGGGCGAGTCGATGTGCGCGCCGATGATGTTCAGGCCCTTTTCCAGGGGCGCTTTGCCCATGTGAAACAGCATCACGGCCTTGCCCATGTGCAGGGCATACAGCTTGTCGCCGGGCTTGATTTCTTTGCCCGTTTCAATGGCTTCCTTTAAATCGGTATAGCCCGCGGCCTTGGCCAGCCGCACGGCTTCGGCGGCGCATTCCCGTTCGGTCTTGCCCGCGTCCAGATACGCCTTATAGCCCCGGGCCGCGTCCTCTACGGCGCGCAGGGCGGCTTCGTCATACTTTTTCCAAGCATTGGGTCGTTCCATGGTTCTATATCCTCCCGCCTGTTATTTTCCTGTTTATCCTACCACAACCAGCTGGAAAAAACAAGCTGAGCACAGTTATTTGTCAGGCGCATATCCTGAAAACCACGGGAGGTGGGGATACGTGAAGCGGCTGAATGAATTGAGCCCGGGAGACGGAGGAAGGGTGCGCAGCGCAGAGGGAGAAATGAAAAAACGGCTGTATGATCTGGGGTTCACGCCGGGCGCTTTCGTTCAATGCGCTTTGGCTTCGCCGGGCAGGGGGATGCGGGCCTATGCCATTCGCGGCACGGTGATCGCCCTGCGGGAAAGGGACGCCCGGCAAATCATGATGGAGGAAAAGGAGCATGGCTGAAACGCGATTGATCGCCCTGGCGGGCAACCCCAACGTGGGAAAATCCACGGTGTTCAACGCCCTGACGGGTATGCGGCAGCACACGGGCAACTGGCCGGGAAAAACCGTCGCGGCGGCCCGGGGCGTGTGCCGGATCGACGGGGAGGAGCTAAAGCTGCTGGACGTGCCGGGCGCCTATTCCCTGCGGGCCCGGTCCGCCGAGGAGGAAGCGGCCATGGAAGCCGTGTGCTTCCGCCAGGCGCAGGCGGTGATCGTGGTATGCGACGCGTGCTGCCTGGAAAGAAACCTGCATCTGGTTTACCAGGTCATGGAGATCACCAGCCGGGTGGTGGTGTGCGTGAACCTGATGGACGAAGCGGAGAAACGGGGAACGCGGGTGGACATTCAGGAATTGTCCCGCCGCCTGGGAGTGCCCGCGGTGGGAACCTGCGCCCGGGCGGGAAAGGGCCTGGAGGAATTGCTGCGGGCCGCCCGCCGTGTGATGGAGGAGCCGCCCCGGCCCCGGCGGGCCAAATATCCCAAGCCCATCGAGGACGCCGCCGGGAGGTTGGCCGCCCAATTGGCCGATCCCCTGCACGGCTGCGTTCCGGCCCGGTACGCGGCCCTGCGGCTGATGGAAAACGATCCCTGCTTCCGGCGGGAGATCGTTCGCCGGGCGGTGCTGGGCGCGTCGGCGGAGGCGGCCATCCTGGCAGCAAGAAGGGAGAGCGGCATGACCGCGGAGGAGATCGCCGCCCAGCTGACGGCGGGCATTTACCGGGCGGCGGAAAAGACCTGCGCTTTCGCGGTGCGCAGCCCTGCCGGAATGGATGAAAAGCGCCTCCGGGCGGACCGGCTGCTCACCGGCTGGGCGGGGGTGCCGGTGATGCTTTTGCTGCTGGCGCTGATCTTTTTTATCACGCTGAAGGGAGCCAACTGGCCCTCGGCCTGGCTGGCGGCGGGGTTTGCGGAATTGGAAGGGCTGCTGGCAGGCGGCCTGGAAGCGGTCGGCGCGCCGCCCTTCCTGCGCGCTCTGCTCACGGAGGGTGTATTCCGCACTTTGGCCCAGGTGGTGGCGGTGATGCTGCCGCCCATGGCGATTTTCTTTCCGCTGTTTACCCTGCTGGAGGATTCGGGCTATCTGCCCCGGGTGGCCTTCACCCTGGACCGGATGTTTGAAAAATGCCACGCCTGCGGAAAGCAGGCCCTGACCATGTGCATGGGCTTTGGCTGCAACGCCGTGGGCGTCACCGGCTGCCGGATCATCGACAGTCCCCGGGAGCGGCTCATCGCCATGCTGACCAACAGCCTGGTGCCCTGCAACGGGCGGTTTCCCACCCTGTTTGCCATGATGGCCCTGTTCTTTTCCGGCGGCGGGCTGGGGGGCACGGCGGCGTCGGTAGGCATGCTGGTGGGGCTGGCGGCCCTGAGCGTGGGCATGACCCTGCTGTGCTCCTGGCTGCTGTCCAAAACCCTGCTGCGGGGCGTACCTTCTTCTTTTACCCTGGAGCTGCCACCCTACCGGATGCCCCAAATCGGCAGGGTGGCGGTGCGCTCCGTGCTGGACAGAACGCTGTTCGTGCTGGGCAGGGCGGCGGCGGTGGCGGCCCCGGCGGGACTGGTGATTTATCTGCTGGCCCATGTGGAGGCGGGCGGACAAACGCTGCTTTCCCATCTGACGGGTTTTCTGGACCCCCTGGGACGCCTGATGGGCCTGGACGGGGTGATCCTGGCGGGCTTCCTGCTGGGCTTTCCCGCCAATGAAATCGTGCTGCCCCTGATCCTGATGGCCTACACCGCCGGGAGCAGCCTCCAGGAAACGGCAAACCTGAGCGCCCTGGGGGCCATCCTGCGCGCCCATGGCTGGACGGCCCTCACCGCCCTGAACCTGACCCTGTTTTCCCTGTTTCATTTTCCCTGCTCCACCACCGTGCTCACCCTGCGCCGGGAAACGGGCAGCGGAAAATGGACGCTGGCGGGGTGCCTCCTGCCCACGGCGCTGGGCTTTTTGCTCTGCGTGCTGACCCACGGGCTGTTTGGGTCTTAGAAAATCCTTGAATCCCGGGCGAATTGGGAGTATAATAGAATATCAGCCTGAATCCCGGAAAATGGCAGGCTGGCTTTACTTTGGACCGCAAGGCGCACAAATGGAGGAAAGAATATGAAGAAAGTCGTTTCGATAATTTTAACGCTTGCTTTGCTGGGTTCGGCTTTGATTTCCGGCGCGCTGGCAGAGGACGGTTTTTTCAGCCTGTTCACCGGGGTCGATATTGATTTGAACAATGGCCGCTATACCGTCATGGGGGATCAGGGCGACTGCATGATGATGGACAGCGAGGACGGCTCCATGTATTCCTTCCAGGTGTACGACGAGCGCAGCCTGGGCTATACCTCCAGCGTGTTCAAATCCATGGTGTTTGACCGGTGGGAAACGGCCAAGGTGGGCAACATGCGCCTGACCGCAGCGCCCAAGGCCGCTTCCGGCTTTGAGTGGGCTCCCTTTACCCTGCAAAGCGGCGCCAGCACGCTGAATGGTCTCATGGTGCTGACTTCCAACTGCTTGATTTTCATTTCCTTCCAGGCTGCCGAGAGCCTGGATGTGGAAGCGGTGCTGCGGGTGGACCCCAGCCTGGGCCAGCCCCAGTCCTATGAAGCGCTCGATTCCGTGACCACGGCGGCGCCCGCGGAAACGCCCGCGCCCACCCAAGCCCCGGAGCAGCCCAATTCTGTATCCGGCGCTTATGACCAGATCCCCGAGGACGGCGGTGATTCCGCCCTGCTGGTGCTGTCCGGGGGAAACCTGGGCCGGATCAGCGGCGGCGGAAAGGATATTTCCTTCCACTATACTTTTGAAGGCGGCTATATCGCCGTGGACGATCCCTCCATGACCCTGACCCTGACCGAGGAAGGCGCGGTGTACGCGATGGTGTCCGGGCAGCAGATGTATTTTGTGAAGCGGGCCCCTTACGGCTATTCTCCGGTTCTTGCGGGGGAATGGAAAACCGACCAGGTGAAGCTGGGCGGCGCGGCGCTGCGGGGCGATATGCTGGAAAGCAGCGGCCTGGCCGTGGAATTTACCGCCTACGCGGACGGCACCCTGGAATGGCGGCCCCTGAACGAAAAGGACGCGCCCCAGGCGCTGGCCTGGCAGGTGGACGATGAGGGGCTGTATCTGGATACGGAGGACGGCGTGATGCGCTGCTATGAAGGCAAGGAGCCCGTGAATGCCCTGTACATCAACTGGGCCAAATATTCCCAGATCATAGAATACCAGTTCGCAAAGCTCCAATAATTTATCAGTGAGGAGTTAAGAGTGAGGAGTGAGGAGTTAATAGTTTATGCAACAATTTTCAACTCCTCATTCCTAACTCCTCACTCCTCCCTTTATAGAAGGAGGCTGCCATGGCGAGCTGCACCCTCTGTCCCCGGCAATGCGGGGTGGATCGAACGGAACGGACAGGCTTTTGCGGCATGGGCCCGATGCCTCGGGTGGCCCGGGCCGCGCTGCATTTTTGGGAAGAGCCCTGCATCTCTGGCGAAAAGGGCAGCGGCGCGGTGTTTTTTTCCGGCTGCACCCTGCGCTGCGCCTTCTGCCAGAATTATTCCATCAGCCATGAGGGCCTGGGAAAGGATATTTCCGTGGGCCGTCTGGCCGATATTTTTAAATCCCTGGAGGATCAGGGGGCCCATAACATCAATCTGGTCACGGCCACGCCCTTCGCCCCCGCCGTGCTGGAGGCCCTTGCGCTGTACAGACCCGGCATTCCCGTCGTGTGGAATACCAGCGGATATGAAACCCTGGAAACCCTGCGCATGCTCGAAGGCGCGGTGGACATTTATCTGCCGGATTTAAAGCATGTGTCCCCCCGGCTGAGCGCCTTGTGCGCGGGCGCTCCGGATTATTTTGAACGGGCGTCCCAGGCCATCCGGGAAATGTGCCGCCAGACAGGGCCCGCCCAATATGATGAAAACGGGATGATGCGCCGGGGGGTGATCGTGCGCCACCTGATCCTGCCAGGCTGCACCTCCGACAGCATGAAGGCGCTGGATTTTATTGCCGAAAGCCTGCCCCCGGGCACGCCGGTCTCCCTCATGCGCCAGTATACCCCCGAGCCCTGGTGCTCGATCAAGGGCCTGGACCGACGGGTCACCGACGCGGAGTATGACAGAGTGCTGACACATTTCAAATATCTGGAATTAAGCGGTTTTACCCAGGAAAAAGAAGCGGCGGATGGGGGGTATACCCCCGATTTTGACATGACGGGTGTCTAATTTCTGTCACTTTTGTTCAAATTGCGTTCAAATTTATGTAAAATATGTCACCTATAATGAATCCGTACTCAGAAGGAAGGCTGCTTCCTGATGAGGATCAACATAGATTTTCAATGAAAGGAAGATAAAACATGAAAAAACGTTCGATTCAAATGCTTTTATTGGCTGTTACACTGACGGTTATGATGATCGGCGTGTCCGTGATTCCCGCCAGCGCCGCTTCCCAGGGCCTGACAGACGATCAGATCAGCGCCATCGTGAACACCACCACCGATGAAAGCAAAATTTCCAGTCCCTTCCTGGACGTTGTCAACCAGGTCCGCAACAGCGTGGTGGGCGTAAATAACTACGCCATGACCTCCTCTTATTACGGCTATGGCTACGGCTGGGGCTACGGCCAGCCCCAGACCCAGGAAGCCCTGCGGGGCACCGGCTCCGGCGTGGTGATCACGGAATACGGCCATGTGCTGACCAACTACCACGTGGTGGAAGGAGCGACCCGGGTCACCGTCACCACCGGTGTGGACGAGAATGAACACGAAGCCACCGTGGTGGGCTACGACGCCAACCTGGATATCGCCGTGCTGGAAGTGCCCGGCCTGAATCTTACTCCCGTCGCCCTGGGCGACAGCGATGCTTTGCAGGTGGGTGAATGGGCCATCGTCATCGGCAATCCTCTGGGCGAAAAATACGCCCGGTCCGTGTCCATGGGCATTGTGTCCGGCCTGAACCGTGAAGTGACCGACCAGAATATGGACCGCTACGGCCGTATTTCCACCATCACCAACACCATGATCCAGACCGACGCCGCCATCAACTCCGGCAACTCCGGCGGCGGTATGTTCAACGCGCTGGGCCAGCTGCAGGGCATTCCCGCCCGTTACGCCTCCGGCAGCAGCAGCAGCTTCTTCTCCACCGGCCGTGAGGTGGACAACATCGGCCTGTGCATCCCCATCAACGTGGCCAAGCCCCTGATCACCGAAGTGCTCAAGGACTATAACAGCTCCGGCCAGAGCGCCGCTTCCCGCAGTCAGGAATCCGGCAGCCAGGAAAACCCCATTGATTCTCCTCTCTTTGGCAAGCCCCGCCTGGGCGTGACGGTGAGCACCATCGCCAACGGCCCCCAGTTCGGCCTGCCCCAGGGCGCTTTCGTCCGGTCCGTGGAATCCGGGTCTCCCGCTGAAGCGGGCGGCATCCAGGCGGGCGATATCGTGGTGGAGCTGGACGGCACCGTGCTGTCCTCCCAGAACGCGCTGATTTCCAAGCTGAACGGCTATAAAGAAGGCGATGTGATCGAGGTCAAGGTATACCGCGATCCCGACTTGGCCGCCCAGGCCGGCAACAATACGCTGGATCTGAAGAACGTGGGGGACGGCGAATATATCACCCTGTCCGTGACGCTGCAGATCGTTGACCACATGAATTTCTGATCCCTCTCCTTTCCAGCCGCTGTCCCCTTGGGGGGCAGCGGCCCTTTGCGTCTTTTGCATGGCCTGGCCTTGAACGGGGAATAAGCGGATTCGTTGACAGAAAACGCCGATTATGATATGATATGAATGGGTTTTTGTTGGCCTCAGAAACAGCCGGAAACCCAAGAGCATTGAAATGCATAGATGATCATAAATGGAGGATACCGATACGAAACGATTTTGTTTATTGTTTGCGCTGCTTTTATGCCTGTGCATGACGGCGCTGGCGGAGGAAACGCCGCCGGAAGAGCCGTCTCAAGGGCATAACGCCAGCCATCATACCGTGGAACGGATGCATGGAGGCCCCTCGGTGCAGCCCGTGGGCAGCCAGGACGGGCATCATGTGGTCACCTGGTATGACCTGTACTGCGAGGACTGCCATCAGGTGATCGAGGAAAACGTCCGCTCCGAAGAAACCGTTCAGGCTCACAGCTGGTCCGCCCAGCGGCAGGAACCTACCTGCCTGGAAGAGGGCCGGGAAATCCTGACCTGTTCCCTGTGCGGCGAGGAATACGAGCAGGTGCTGCCTCTTGCGGAGCACATCTGGAGCGAGTGGGAGGACGTGAGCGATCCCACCCTGCCCGTGTGTCTGCGGGACGTCATTCAAACGCGCTCGTGCATAATTTGCGGCCTGGAAGACAGCAGACAGGAGCCCGCGCCGGGACATCAGTGGATCGTCTCTGAAATGACGGAGCCGACCTGCGTTAAGAGCGGCGTCAAGGCGGAAGCCTGCAGCGTGTGCGGCGCAGAAAGAAAAGAGGAAATCCCTGCTCTGGGCCATTTCTACGCGCCCGTGTCCATCCTGTCCGGAAAGCCGGAGGGCAATGTGGGCGGCGGCGGCCAGTATATCGGCAAAATTGCCGGGGTGGTGCTGATTCCCAACAGCTGCGAGGAAGCGGGCCGGGGTCAGATGATCTGCGTCCGCTGCCAGGAAAGCCGCATTGATGTGTCCATCCCCGCGACGGGCCACACCTGGGGCGATTGGATCAAGGATCCCATCCCCGAGGGCCAGGGCTGCGTCACGGATGAAGTGGGCACCCATGTGTGCCAGGTCTGCGGCGCGTCGGAAACCGCAGTGCTCAAGCCTGCCCCCGGCCATAAATGGGAGGCGGTCAGCTATGTGGAGCCTTCCTGCACCCAGGACGGAATGGCCATGAGGCGATGCAAGGTCTGCGGCCTGGAGGAGATCATTCCCGCCCCGGCCCTGGGCCATTGCTATATGTGGCTGGACGGCAATGAAACGGGCGGCGTGAGCCAGTATGTGTGCCTGATCTGCGGCGACGTGCAGGGTCAGGCTCCCCAGGATGACGCCCATATCTACTATAACAACACGATCACCTCCTTCGGGCCTACCACCCGGGAGCTGATCGGCGGCAGCGTGTGGAACCGCGTCACCCCTGTGGATCTTTCCGAGGAAGGCGTGTTTACCTATCCCCTGGTCGCCAGCAATATGTTTACCGTGGGCACCGTCACCATGATCAATGATCAGGGGCAGCAGATCGTGAATTATAAGCTCAGCTCCTCCCATATCAACGTGCACGCGGAATCGCTGGTGGTATATCCCAATCTGGAATCCCTGAAAACCGGGGAGAACGCCGTGGCCTTTGACTTTGATACGCCCCTGAATCTGGAAGCGTTCTTTGGCGACGACAGACAGGTCATTATCGCCATCACCCTGAAAGCGGATTACGATGCCAACAGCTCCGGCGTCCAGTACTTCCTGGCGGATCAGAAGTGGATCAAGGAAATGGTGGACATGGTGGACTAAACGGACTCAAACCCAAAAGCAGGGCCCGCTCCTTTTCCCGCTGTACGCGGCGGAAAGAGAGCGGGCCGTTTCTTTCTTCGCTTGCAATTGTCATTAGGCAATAGGCGTTAGGCAATAGAAAAACGAGTTCAGAAAAGGAGCGCAGCGTACAGACGACAGGTTCTGTATGCTGCGCTCCCGTTTTTCTTCGTCATTCCTATGTGGAAAGGACGGAAGGGCTCTTCAGTCAGCTCCCTGGATCGGGGAGCCGGGGCATGATCAATCCGCGAACAGCGGGGTGGAGAGGTAGCGGTCGCCGGTATCGGGCAGAAGGGCCACAATGGTCTTGCCCGCATTTTCCGGCCGCTTGGCCAGCTGAATGGCGGCAAAGGCCGCCGCACCGGAGGATATGCCAACCAGCACGCCCTCTTCCCGGCCGATGCGCTTGCCGACGGCAAAGGCGTCTTCATTGGTCACGGTGATCACTTCGTCGTACACCTGGGTGTCCAGCACCTTGGGCACAAAGCCCGCGCCGATGCCCTGGATTTTATGGGGTCCCGCCTTCCCTTCGCTGAGCACGGGGGAAGCGGCGGGCTCCACGGCCACCACCTTCACCTGGGGCTTTTTTTCTTTCAGGTATTTTCCGGTGCCCGTCACGGTGCCGCCGGTGCCCACACCCGCCACAAAGATGTCCACAGCCCCGTCGGTGTCCTGCCAGATTTCCGGACCGGTGGAGGCGTAATGAGCGGCGGGATTGGCGGGATTGTCAAACTGGCCGGGAATGAAGGCGTTGGGAATTTCCTTGGCTAGTTCGTTGGCCTTTTCAATGGCTCCCTTCATGCCCTTGGCCCCTTCGGTGAGCACGATTTCCGCGCCGTAGGCCTTGAGCAGCTGGCGGCGCTCCACGCTCATGGTCTCCGGCATGGTCAGAATGATGCGGTAGCCCCGGGCGGCAGCCACGGCGGCCAGACCGATGCCGGTGTTGCCGGAGGTGGGCTCGATGATCACGGCGCCGGGCTGAAGCAGGCCCTTCTTTTCCGCGTCGTCGATCATGGCTTTGCCGATGCGGTCCTTCACCGATCCGGCGGGATTCAGGTATTCCAGCTTCACCAGCACCTTGGCCTTCAATTGCTCTTTTTCTTCAATATGGGTCAGTTCCAGCAGCGGGGTGCCCCCGATCAGCTGGTCAGCGGAAGTATAAATACGGCTCATATTTCTGTCCTCCTTGCGTTTGCTTTTTCGTTATTATATCCTTTTTTCCCGGGCTTTTCAACTGCCGCGCAGACAGCGCCAGCAATGGCCGGGACGCAGGGGAGAAAACGGGGAAATCTCTGGCTGCCTGTCCATCCAAATTACCTACCTTTCAAATAGGTTGATAGTATTATATGCCCATCCCCCTCCTCTGTCAACCGGGAAACTGTTTTTTCGATGTATTCGCGCAGGATGCATAGTTCAGAGTCCAGAGAGCAGAATACAGAGCATATAGCCGGACACAAGGAACGAATTCAGACT
>CAMOUF010000256.1 GCA_946626395.1 uncultured Clostridia bacterium | reverse complement strand
GTCGTCAAGACATATTATTGAATTTTACGAACGCAGATTCAATCAATAAGCTGTGGCTCTGTGATAACACTTACCGACAAAAAAGACAAAACTAAAGCGGAGAGGTTCTCTCCGCTTTTCGTATATCTTATATCTCTATATCCAGCTCTACGGGGCAATGGTCGGAGCCGAAGATTTCGGGATGGATGCAGGCGGATTGGAGGCGGGGGCGCAGGGCTTCGGAGACAATGAAATAGTCGATGCGCCATCCGGCGTTGTGCTCCCGGGCGCGGAAGCGGTAGCTCCACCAAGAGTAAGCGCCGGTTTCGTCGGGATGGAAACAGCGGAAGGTGTCAATAAAGCCGCTCTCCAGCAGAGCGGTCATTTTGTCCCGCTCCTCCTGGGTAAAGCCCGCGTTATGGATATTGGCCTTGGGATTCTTGATGTCGATTTCCTTGTGGGCCACGTTCAAATCGCCGCAGAAAATGACGGGCTTCGTTTCCTCCAGCTTTTTCAGGTACTTGAGAAAAGCGTCCTCCCATTGCATGCGGTAGGGCAGCCGGGCCAGGCCGTCCTGGGAGTTGGGGGTATAGACGGTGAGAAAATTGAAATCAGGGTATTCCAGGGTGATCACCCGGCCCTCGTGGTCAAACTCGTCCACACCCAGGCCATAGCCCACGGAAAGGGGCTCCTGCCGGGTAAAGATGGCGGTGCCGGAATAGCCCTTCTTTTCGGCGTAATTCCAGAATTGCCGATAGCCCGGCAGGTCCATCTGAATCTGACCCTCCTGCAGCTTGGTTTCCTGGAGGCAAAAGATATCCGCGTCCAGGGCGGCAAAGGCGTCCATGAACCCCTTGCCCATCACGGCCCTGAGGCCGTTCACATTCCAGGAAATCAGCTTCATCGGCAAGCCTCCCTTTTGTGCAATCTATCCCACTTGTAACAGCGGGAATTTGTTCATTGTTTATGTTTTGTTATATCCGCAATAGGTTTTCTTGGATAGTTTCCCCCAGAATTACATTTTAAGTAAAGAATGATCAATTCAAAACAATAAATTATTATACGTTTGCTAGTAGGACGACTTGTAGGGGCGGATATCATCCGCCCGCCCGAGAAAATCATTTTGTGTTCCTATCTTTCCAGCATTCGTCATGCCTGCTTTACGGGCGGATGATATCCGCCCCTACCCTTTGATTATTCCTTACATTGTATCTTTATGAGATTTTATGAACTACTCATTCTTTACTTACGGCTTGAACGGCACGCCTGCGGAGGCGTCCCGCTCCAGGCTGCGGTTGATTTCGCCCCGGAAAATATTGGCGAATTCGGGCGAAGAAAACACCTCGTCCGGCGCGCCCTGCTTGAGCACCGTCTGCTGCACCAGCACCACCCAATCGGCGTAGCGGCGCACCAGCTCCCAATCGTGGCTCACCATGAGGATGGCCATGTGGTGGGTATTGCGCAGAGCGGACACGGTTTGCAAAAACAGGCTCAGGCCGTTCTGGTCCACGCCGGAGACGGGCTCGTCCAGCACCAGCAGATCAGGCACCGGAGTCAGGGCCATGGCCAAAAGCACCCGCTGCAGTTCCCCGCCGCTGAGCGCCCCCAGGCGCTTATCAATGAGCTTCGCGGCCTGGGTTTCGTCCAGGGCGGTGTGCACCTGCTCCCGCACTGCCTTGCTCACCCCCGTCCATACCGGGCGGCGGGTCAGGGAGGCGGCCATCAGGTCGCACACCGTCAGGGGCATTTCCCGGTCAAAGGGCAATTGCTGGGGCACATAGCCGATGCGGGGGGCGGGAAAATCATGGCTGTCGGCGTCCACGTGGCGAATAGTGCCCGTGTGGGGCCGCTGGCCCAGAATGGCCTGCACCAGCGTGGTCTTGCCCGCGCCGTTGGGGCCCACCAGGGCGGTGAGCTGGCCGCAGTGGATGTGAAAGCTCACGTCCTGCACCAGCACGTCCGCCCCGGCAGTCACGCCCACGTGATCCAGTTCGATGCGGCACAGCCCGCAGGCGTCGGCTCCGGGGGCCTTGGCATTATTCTTCTTCATTATTTTCGTCTTCGTCGGCGGGCGCGTCCACGTCCATTTCGGGGATATCGTCCTCCGCCACGGCGGGCACGGCGATCTGGCTCATCTGCTGGCGCAGCAGGGCGTCGATCTCATCCGCGATTTCAGGATGCTCTTTTAAATAGATGCGGGCGTTGTCCCGGCCCTGGGCGATGCGCTGGTCGTTGTAGCTGAACCAGGCGCCGCTCTTCTGGATGATATCCTTGGCCACGGCCATATCCAGCAGACTGCCTTCCCGGCTGATGCCCTGGCCGTAAATCAGGTCGAATTCGCAGGAGCGGAAGGGCGGGGCCACCTTGTTTTTGACCACCTTCACCTTGGTGCGGTTGCCGATGACTTCGCTGCCGTTTTTCAGCTGCTCGCCCCGGCGCACGTCCAGGCGCACGGAGGAATAGAATTTCAGGGCCCGGCCGCCGGGGGTGGTTTCGGGGTTGCCGTACATGACGCCCACTTTTTCACGGATCTGATTGATGAACAGGGCGATGGCGTTGGTTTTCGCCACCACGCCGGTGAGCTTGCGCATGGCCTGGCTCATCAGGCGGGCCTGGATGCCCACGAAGGAATCGCCCATTTCGCCGTCGATTTCGGCCCGGGGCACCAGGGCGGCCACGGAGTCGATGACCACGATATCAATGGCCCCGGAGCGCAGCAGGGCTTCCGCGATTTCCAGGGCGTCCTCGCCGCAGTTGGGCTGGCTGACGTACAATTCGTCAATATTCACGCCCAGGTTCTTGGCGTAGGCGGGGTCCAGGGCGTGCTCCGCGTCGATAAAGGCCGCCGCGCCGCCCATCTTCTGCACCTGGGCCACCACATGCAGCGCCACCGTGGTTTTACCGGAGGATTCCGGCCCGAACACCTCCACGATGCGGCCCCGGGGAATGCCCCCCACGCCCAGCGCCATGTCCAGGTCCAGGCAGCCCGTGGGCACCACCTCCACCTGCATGGCGGTTTTGTCGCCCAGCTTCATCACGGTGCCCTTGCCGAATTCCTTTTCAATGCTGGACAGCGTCGCTTCCAGCGCCTTCATTTTTTCCTGTTGGGTAGTATCCTGCTTGAGATCGTTTTTCTTGTCCTTCTTCGCTGCCATGGTGTCCGTCTCCTCCCGATCTTTGGTTCATTCATAAAAGAAAAGGCAGGGCGCGGCAGCGCCGCTGACCACTCCCCCGCCTGTTTAGATACGGCTCAAAGAGCTTCTTCATTATAGAACATTCGTTCTGATTCGTCAAGGATCAATTCAAGGGTTCAGAGCCCGTCACCCCCCGCCGTTTTTAAAAATCTCCCGGTGGGCCCACACGTACTGAGCCCCGCTTACCAGGGTCATGACGGCCATGAGCACGGTGAGCGTCAGGGGAAGCCAATGGCCCTGAGGCAAAAGCATGGCCGCCACCACACAGAAATACTGGAGGTTGGTTTTGATTTTTCCCAGCCAGCCCGCGGCGATCACGCTGCCCTTGCCCGCGGCCACCAGCCGAAGCCCGTCCACCATCAATTCCCGGGCCGCCACGATGGACACCGCCCAGGCGGGAATGCGGCCGTCGGCGCACAGAAACACCATGGCCGTCAGCACCAGCACCTTATCGGCCACCGGGTCGGCAAACTTGCCAAACACCGTGACGATGTTCTGCTTCCGGGCAATATAGCCGTCAAAAAAATCCGTGACCGCCGCCAGCACAAACACGATAGCGGCAGGCCAGGCCAGGCCCAGGGCCCACAGCAAAAGACACAAAGGAATCATCACGACCCGCAGCAGGGTCAGTTTATTGGGAAGGTTCATAGGCTTTCTTTGCCGCGCTCACGCGGCGCTCCTTTTTATACTTGGAGGGGCCGTTTAAGGAGTGAGGAGTTAGGAGTTAGGAGTGAGGAGTGAGGAGTTAATAGTTTGCGCATTGATCAATTTTCAACTCCTCACTCCTCACTCCTAACTTTTCCCTTGTAGTATTACCATCTTTTCCCCCGCCCCTGATGCCGATGGAAAAAGGCCCCGGCCCAGTCCG
>CAMOUF010000255.1 GCA_946626395.1 uncultured Clostridia bacterium | reverse complement strand
CGGCCCTTCATATCGTCGTTGGGCAGGTTGATGACGGACACGGTGGTCTCCGCCACATGGTCCGCGGCGCATTTCTGGATGGCCAGGGCAATAATATTGCGGGCTTTCTTTTCGCCCTCCTCCTTGGCGCGGCTTTCAATTTCCCGCACTGTGGCGGCGGCGTCGTGGAAGGCTTCCTTCTGCACCCGGTCAATGACCATCTGCCGGGCTTCGTCCTGGGTCATGGTGGCGATGCGCTCCAGCTCGGAGACCTGCTTTTGCTTGATTTCCTCGGTCTCCTCCTGCAGCTTCTGCACGTCCGCGTATTTCGCGTCCAGGGCTTCTTCCCGGGCGGAAATGCCGTCCTTGCGTTTATCCAGCTGGGCTTCGCGCTTGTCCAGGGTTTCTTCCCGCTGCTCGATGCGGCGTTCGGACCGCTGCATCTCCGTGCGGCGGGCGCGGCTTTCCTTGTCCAGCTCGCTCTTTAAATGCAGAATTTCTTCCTTGGCGGCCAGGATCATTTCTTTTTTATTGTCCTCCGCCTTGCGGGTGGCGTCGTCCAGCAGCTTTTTCGCGTATTCTTCAGTGCGGCCGATTTTCTTTTCGGCAACGTTTTGGCGGTAGAGATATCCGCCGCATCCGCCGCCCGCGGCAGCGACCAGCACCAATAAGAACCAAATGATTGGCGACATGGGATTGCGTCCTCCTTTCCTTTCTTTTTTCTATGTTTTCTTATGCTTTTTATAGGCCAAAAACCGCACGAAAACAAACCGTTTTCGCACGGCAAAGCTGAATCCCGATACCGCGTGCTTTGGCTGCACGCAAGCATAAACACCACAAACACATTCAGCCCGGCATGGATCATGCGCGCGCCGGACCCTATGATAAAGCGGAAACGCCTGCAAAAATGGAAGGAAAGCAAACTGTATCCTGAAATCAGCTCCCCACTGCCGCCAGGCGGCGATGGTTTTCAGCCGAACATATATATTTTACACGTATGATCAGAATATGTCAAGGCGATGGCAGGGCAAAATTGCCATCCTTTTGCCATCATAAAAGGAAACAAAACGTAAACAATTTTTGAACAATTCTGCCGCGGCCTGTCCCCATTCCTCCGGGGCTGAAATGGATCGAACCCGAGCTCTAAGCTGTAAGCTCCAAGTTCTAAGCTGATTTTGTTCGGCGCTATAAGGCACGCAGCTATTTCAAGCCGATTCTGCTTAGGTATATACTGATCAATTCAAAATGGCTCATAAAAATACGCTGTAAGGAATGGACAAAGAGTAGGGGCGGATATGATCCGCCCGCCCAAGAAAATCATTTCGTGTGCCGGGCTTTCCGGCAATCGCAATGCCTGCTTTTTCGGGCGGATGATATCCGCCCCTACATTTTTCCATGGATTTGCAGTGTGCTGATGTCGTAAGCGATTGCCCTGCGAATCCCGTGAATAAGCCTTGAAATATTCGGGAAAATCAGGTATAATAGAGCCATGAATACAGATAAGGGGGGATTTCCCATGATACAGGTGATCCACGGCAAGAAAGGCTCCGGAAAAACCAAGCGCATTCTGGATCAGGCCAACGAGGCCATCAAGGAACATAAGGGCGACGTGATTTTCATTGACGACGACAACCGCTACATGTACGACCTGCGCCATGAGGTGCGGTTTGTGAACGCGGGCGAGTACGGCTCCGACAGCCCCGAAATGTTCTTCGGGTTCCTGTGCGGCATGCTGGCCCAGAACTTCGACATCAGCGTGATTTTCATTGACGCGTTCCTGAAGCTGGTCAAGACCACGGTGGAAAATACGGAAAACTTCTTTGCCCGTTTGGAAAATCTGGCGGCCAAGCACAATGTGCAGTTCGTGCTCAGCGTGAACTGCGATGACGCCGTCGCGCCTGAATTCATTAAAAAGTATTTTATCTGATACATTTCTTTGCAGCGCCGCGGCGCAGGAGCTTTCTTGCTGCCGCGGCACTTTTACATGATGGAGAGGAAAACGTTATGCCGTTTATCAGCACCCGCGGGGCGGAACAGGTGTCCGCTCCCGAAGCCATCGTCCGGGGCATCGCGCCGGACGGCGGCCTGTATGCCCCCGTATCCCTGCCCCGTTTGACCAAAGAAGATTTTGCCGCCCTGGCAGGCATGGATTACGCCAGCCGGGCTGCCCATACCCTGGCCCTGCTGCTGGACGGGTTCACCGAAGAAGAACTGCTGCCCATGGCCCGGGCCGCTTACAGCCGGTTCGACTGTGATAAGATCGCCCCGGTGAAGGCCCTGGAAAGAAACCGCTATGTGCTGGAGCTGTTCCACGGCCCCACCCTGGCCTTTAAGGACATGGCCCTGCAATTCCTGCCCTGGCTGATGACCGCTTCCGCCCGCAAGCAGGGGGAAAACCGGGAAATCGCCATCCTCACCGCCACCTCCGGCGACACCGGCAAGGCGGCCCTGGAAGGATTCCAGGATGTGCCCGGCACCTCCGTCACCGTGTTCTATCCCCAGGGCGGGGTCAGCGCGGTGCAGGAAAAGCAGATGGTCACCTCCCAGGGAAAGAACGTCCATGTCTGCGCTGTGAAGGGCAATTTTGACGACGCCCAGACCGGCGTGAAAACCCTGTTCGGCGACCCGGCCTTTATCGAAAAAATGAACGCCCTGGGCAAAACCCTGTCCTCCGCCAATTCCATCAATCTGGGAAGGCTGGCTCCCCAGGTGGCCTATTATCTCTCCGCCTGCGCCGAGTTGCTTGCCCAGGGAAATATTAACTGGGAAACGGGCCTCAATGTGTGCGTGCCCACCGGCAACTTTGGCAACATCCTGGCCGCCTGGTACGCCAAGCGCATGGGCGCGCCCATCAAAAAGCTCATCTGCGCCAGCAACCGCAACGACGTGCTGACGGACTTTATCCGCACCGGCATCTATGACCGGGTGCGACCCTTCCATAAGACCATCTCGCCCTCCATGGACATCCTGATTTCCTCCAACCTGGAACGGTTCCTGCTGGAACTGGCCCAGGGCGACACCGCCCAGGTGAACGCCTGGATGAAGGAATTAAAGGAGCAGGGCCGCTACGAAATCACCGACGCCCAGAAAGCCCAATTGACCGACGCCTTCTTCGGCGGCTTTGCGGACGACGAAGCCACCAAAAAAGAAATCGCCGCCCTGTGGCGGGAAGAGCACTACCTCACCGACCCCCACACCGGCGTGGCCATGGAGGTGGGGGAGCAGTACCGCCGGGAAACCGGGGACGAAACGCCTATGCTGATCGTGTCCACTGCCAGCCCGTATAAATTCGCCGCCGACGTGGCCCAGGCCCTGAGCGTAGAGGTGAACGGCGACGCCTTCGCCGCGGCCCAGGCCCTGGAAGCCGCCACCCAAGTGAAGGCCCCCAAGGCCGTGCTGGCCCTGAAAGATATGCCGGTGCTGCACACCCGGGTCTGCGAAAAGGATCAGATGGGCCAGGCGGTGCTGGAAGGGTTTTCCGATTAAAGGATGAAAAACTGTTTCAAAACAAAATAATTGTGTATAATCCTATTGTACCAAACGCCGGATGCCCCGGCGTAAAAAAGATAAAAGAAATGGAGGAACGTTACTATGAAATGGGTATGTCAGGTTTGCGGTTACGTGTTTGAAGGGGAACAGCCCCCGGAAAAGTGCCCCGTGTGCAAGGCCCCCGCTTCCAAATTCACCAAGCAGGACGCTGAAATGACCTGGGCCGCCGAGCATGTGGTGGGCGTGGCCCAGGGCGTGCCCCAGGATATCATCGACGACCTGCGCGCCAACTTCCAGGGCGAATGCTCCGAAGTGGGCATGTATCTGGCCATGGGCCGGGTGGCTGCCCGGGAAGGCTATCCGGAAATCGCCGAATACTGGAAAACCGCCGCTTTTGAAGAGGCCGAACACGCCGCCAAGTTCGCCGAGCT